>JBATIA010000556.1:0-3312 GCA_049667415.1 Ignavibacteriaceae bacterium | reverse complement strand
GCATTATCTAATACAAAGAAGAATTAATAAACGTCATCCTTCGACTGGCTCAGGATGACATTCGGTATAACACTCATACTGTCACATTGAGCTTGTCGAAATGTGACGGATAATCGAAAGGGGCTAAAAATGTATTACAAACTATCCGACTTTATCGAGGATTGGGATTACGAATCCGAGTCAACAATAAAAGTGCTCAGCAATCTTTCAGATGAATCACTCACAGTAAAATTCAATAGTGAAATTCGTACAGCCGGAAAGCTCGCCTGGCATCTAGTGGGCGCAATATCTGAATTAGGTCACCGAATGGGATTAACTTTCGAAAAAATAGATCAGGACTCCCCATTTCCAGCGACCGCAAAAGAAATTGTTGATGAATACAAACGCGCTTCAAATGGATTGATAAAAGAGTTAAAAGAAAAATGGAATGATGACACTCTTGCCATTGAAGATGAAATTACAGGTCAGGGAGAAAGGTGGACAAGAGGAAAAACTTTAGGTGCACTAGTTACTCATCAAATTCATCATCGTGCACAGTTGACTGTAGTTATGAGACTTGCTGGATTGAAAGTTCCCGGTGTTTATGGTCCGGCAAAAGAAGAATGGACTAACTACGGAATGCAACCGCAGGAATAACACATCTTGTCATTACGAGGAGTCCTTTTGGACGACGAAGTAATCTCAATATTTTCAATTAGAGATTGCTTCGTCCCGACAAAGTCGGGACTCGCAATGACATTCTGGTTTTATTCATTCTGTTCTATAAACTTCTTCAATAAATTCTCAACAGCATCTTTGTGAACCATAAAATCCATTATCTTCAGCTTAACATAATCTTCGTGATAGAAATAATATCCTTTGTCGCCTGTGTTTCTTGAACCGGCACCTGAGTCTTTAATCAAATACCAGTCGACTCCATCTTTTTCCATATAACCAACAAGATGAATTCCATGGTCGTCAGTTGTTGTTTCATTGCTGAAACGGAACTGTCGCGCATTCTCATCTATATATTCTGATGGAATATCGAATGTAGGTATTACTCCTACTTTGTGCCACGAATCGTAACCAGCTTCAGAAACATCTCCACCTATTGACATTGTAAAACCATTCCTGATCGCATTCTTCAAAGCATCCATATAAACATTCAAAGGAACGTTGTAATAAATATCACTGTGCCACCAGTTGTCAGGCACTTCATATTCAACCTGCTGGTAATAAGGTTTCTGCGTATAGGAAAGTATATCAACGTAGTCCTCTAGTTTTAGTTTGAGGTAGTTATTAAGATATTCCATTGGAGAGTATTTAGTTCCCTCGAAATAAAACTCAGTTGGCGGTTCGCCAATGTAATGGTTCAATATTGCTTTGATTACCGTTATTGCTTCTTCCTCGTTCCATGCATTAGTGACTTTAACATTATCGAGGTAAGATTTCATTTCTTTAATCATTGGTTTATGATCGTAGAATTTTTGTCCCGGAAGCAGTCCAACGTAAACTTCCTTGGGAACCGCTCCGTACATATTCCAAATTCTTGGAACTGCATTTGCTTCCGATCCTTCTTCAAATTCTGAGTTACCTCTTTCTTTTATAAAACGTCTAGCCTTCTCAACGTACTCCCAGTAAACGGTATACATCTCTGAGAGTTTTACTTTTTTTTGATGGAGCCTGTAAATCTCAGACTCAAAAAAAGATGTAGTAGAGAAACACCAGCAGGTACCTGTTCTTCCCTGAGAAACCGGATCGTTATACCAGTAGCTTGTAAATTCATCTTTGGATTTTGGAAGATCCATAACAGAGAAATCCAGCTTGAAATCTTTCTTCTGTTCCTTTTCGGGTTCGTTGAATTCATCCAAGCTTTTTTCAATTTCATTTTTGTAAAAGCCATCCTTTTCTTCTTCAAAAATGCCCTTATCTTTTTTATCCTGGGCAAAAATTGAAGACAGGAGAGAGAAAATGATTAAAACGGTAAGCGATGAAATGATAGTTTTCATATAAAATCCCTGCTGTGTTCAGTAATGAAAAATATTTACAATGGAAAATTACAGTATTAGTAAGCAAAGGTAAACTATTTTTATTTAGTTTATTTTCATCTGAAAAGTCTTATATTCGACTTAAAATTGAAGGGAATACTATGAGGCTATTGAAACTAACTCTTGTCATCTTTACTCTGAATCTTAAATTAATTGCGCAGGGTAATTTAGCCATCATTAGTGTTATACCACCTCCGCAATCATTGAACTTCCAGCCATCGCTTGAAATAGTAATTAATTTTAATGATCCGGTTGATGTCACTTCTTTCAACGATACAACTTTCCAGGTTTGGGGAAGATGGTCTGGTGTGCATAAAGGAACAATTTCTTCTTTTAATAATAATACCTCAATTCATTTCACACCTGAAGAAAACTTTTTTTATGGGGAACATGTCACAGTTTCTTTGTCGAAAGGAATTAAAGATAATCAGGGAAACAATTTGCAATTTGGATATTCGTGGAATTTCTGGACTCACACTCTTTCATCATCAATGAACTTAGTACGAACTTCAACAATAAGTGTAAGACAACCCGGGGAGGGCTGGATACAAACTTACGGAACTTATGCCGGAGATCTCGATCAAGACGGCTGGAGCGATTTCATCGTACCAAACGAAAATTCGAATGATATTAGAGTCTTTATGAATGATCAGAATGGCGGCTATAATAATTTCACAATTTTCAACATAGCCGGAGGTTCAAGACCAAGCACAAACGAAGGCTTCGATTACAACCTTGATGGTAAAATGGATTTTACCTGCGGCAACAGTACCAATAATCAAGTGAGTGTATTCACAGGTGATGGCTCCGGAGGTTTTTCAAATATTCAAAATTATACTGCAGCAAACGGAATAAGAGGATTAGTAATAATTGATTTAAACGGTGACGGATTCCCTGACATTGTTACAGCAAACAGGGATGCAAACAATGCTTCAATAATAATGAACAATACAGATGGAACATTTTCTTCACCAATTAATTTTGAAGGAAATGGAAACGGGGAAACAGCTGCAGCAACTTCTGATGTAAATGGTGATGGCATTATGGATTTATTTCTTGGTGCAATTTATTCAGATGAAGTAATGCTATGGCTTGGTGATGGAAACGGCAGCTTCACTTTTTCTGATAAAGTTACAGTTGGAAACGGTCCCTGGATGGTTGTTTCAGGTGATGTAAATAATGATGGAATTCCCGATGTTGTCTGTGCGAACTCAAGCGGTTCAAGTTTTTCGGTTGTGTTGTGTGACATTGCAGGAAATCTCTCATCACCTACTAACTATTCAAC
>JBATIA010000555.1:0-6899 GCA_049667415.1 Ignavibacteriaceae bacterium | reverse complement strand
ATATAAATACAATGTGAATAATATTAGTAGAATCATCTTATAGAAGAAAAATAAATTACCAATTGAATTCAGGTAGTAAAATAAAATTCCTACTAACCCTACTGCAAGGAAAATATGTCCAATCCTTTTTAATTCATATTTAACTTTATAAAATTTTTGAGTTACATAATAGTAGCCCATAGCCATTACAAAATAGCTTGCCAGAGTAGCTAATGCTGCACCGGTAATATTTAAAACCGGGATTAAAACAAAATTTGCAACTACATTAACTAAAGCTCCTAAACCGGTAATTATAGGTACATAAATACTTTTTTCTTCAATATAAATGCCCGCCGAAAAAATAACATACATACCATTAATTAAGTATGCCAGTAAAATAATTGGGACAATATTGAGACCTGACCAATATTGTGAACCAATTAAAGAATAACCAGCTATTTTGATTTGTGCAAAATCATTTATGAAAAGTGAAAGGATAATTAATATTATGCTTCCAACCAGAGTAAAATATGTTAAAACTTTTGAGAACATCTCCCTTGCACCCGGGTCTTTAGCATTTTGCAGGAAGAAAGGCTGCCACGCATATTGAAACATATTTACAAAAAGCATCATAAAAATTCCAAGCTTATAATTCGCTTTGTAAATTCCAACGGTCTTCAGGTCAGTAAGCTTTTGAAGTATAGGAACGTCAATTACCTGCACTAGCATAACTGCAAAACCGGCAGGCAGGAATGGCAATCCAAATTTAAGCATCCTCTTGAATAGCAAAGTATGAAATTTGAATTTGAAATTTTTGATTATTGTTGGCGAAACAAGAAGCAGTGAAACTACTGTTGCAATTAAGTTGCTGACAAAAATTGCTTCAATGCCCCATTTAAGAGCAAGGATCAAATAGAGGTTCAGAAAAATATTTACAGAGATATTTATGATCTTAAACAGAGAAAATATCTTCGCTCTCCGCGCAAGTCTTAGATTTAAAAATGGAATTACAGCATTGGCATCGACAAAAATTATAGCAATTGCTAAATAAATCAGATAGTTGTACTCGGCTGGAACTCCTAATGAAGTTCCAACTGCACCAGCATTAATTATTATCATTATACTTATAAGAAGTGAAGCCGCAAAAACTGCAATGTACGGTGTTGAAAAGTTGTCTTTATCGTCTCCAATATCTTTGAACGATGCAAATTTTAAATATGCGGAGTCGAGTCCATAGATGAAAACAATATTAAGAATAGCCACGTAGGCATATAGAAGCTGAACAACACCATAATCCGAAGGAGTAAATATGTTTGTATAAAATGGAACGAGTATGAAATTTAGAAACCTTCCGACCATGGTACTAACACCATAGATTGCCGTGTCCCTGGTAAGTTCCTTTAGCTTATCAAACATTTGAAAAAATCATTTAATTAGTTCAACTTCCAGTGAAATATCGAGAGCTTTAACACTATGAGTTAAAGCACCCACCGAAATGATATCTACCCCGGTTTCCGCAACTTCTTTTACATTATTAATATTAATGTTTCCTGAGGCTTCCACAAGGCATTTGCCGTTTATTAGGGCTACTGCTTTCTTTAAAAGTTCAGCACTAAAATTATCAAGCATAATAATTTCAACTTTGCAGGCAAGTGCTTCTTTTACCTCTTCAAGATTTTTTGTTTCCACTTCAATCTTGAGATTCAAGTTTTTCTTTTGCTGAAAATTTTTGCAAGCATTTACTGCATTTGTAATAGAGCCGGCAATTTCAATATGATTATCTTTAATCAGAAATAAATCAAATAGACCAAAACGATGATTATTCCCTCCGCCTAACCGGACTGCTTCTTTATCAAGCATTCTAAATCCCGGGACGGTTTTGCGTGTATCGAGAATTCTTGCTTTGGTATGATCAATTTTTTCAACAAAATTATTTGTAAGTGTAGCTATTCCACTCATCCTTTGAAGAAAATTAAGTGCAGTTCTTTCCCCCGTAAGTATCGTTGATGCTTTCCCTTCAACCTCAGCAACAATATCTCCGGAATTAACTTTTCCCCCATCTGGAATTAAAACTTTGAATACATTCTCGTCATCAAGTAATTTAAAAACATTCTCAGCCACATTTAATCCAGCGATTACACCATCTGCCTTAACCAAGAATTTCCCTTTGGCAAAAACCAAATCGGGGATAATTGCTTGAGTTGTAACATCACCATTTTGAATGTCTTCATCGAGTGCTTTTCCAATAATTTCCTGAAGATATTTTTCCAACTATTCCTCTTTGAAATACTTAATTAATGCGTTAGTGAAAAATTCAGGCGCCCGGGTAATTTTCTTTGTGTTCTTTTTTATGAATGCAAGTTCTATGTAACCCTCGGCAATTATTACATCTCTTTCTTTACTACGAATAGTATGGTCAATATGCACATTCGCTAATGGAAGTTTTTCAAGCCGGGTTTCCACTTCTAACAGTTCATCATAAAATGCCGGATTTTTAAATTTTAAAAAAGCTTCGTGAACCGGCATCTGGTATCCATTTTCTTCAATGTTTCGATAGGTTAATCCTTGTTCGCGCATCATTTCCGTTCTACCTACTTCAAAGTATTCAAAATATTTTCCATTGTAAGCATAATGCATCTGGTCTGTATCAGCGTATCGAACCCGGAGAGTTGTTTTGTGTATCAGCATGTCAGATAATTTTTATTTTGAATGGTATTAAAAATAAAAAATCCCGATCAAACCGGGATTAAAAAATTTTATCTGTTATAAATCCAAAAGATTTTATTCGGTTAAGATTATTCAGTAAATGGACCCATACTACCGAATTTATCAATTCTATTCTGAATAAGTTTATCAGGTTTTATTTTAACTAACTTAACAAGTTCCTCAAGCAAAGCACTTTTTAGATTATCTGCTGCTTGCTGGGGTTTTTTATGCGCACCTCCCAGAGGTTCGGGAATTATTCTATCAACAATTTTCTGTTCAAGAAGGTCCTCTGCTGTTAGTTTAAGAGCTTCAGCAGCTTGTTCCTTATAATCCCAGCTTCTCCAAAGAATACTTGAACAAGATTCCGGACTGATTACGGAATACCAGCAATTTTCAAGCATCAAAATCCTGTCACCAATTCCTATGCCTAATGCACCACCGCTAGCACCTTCACCAATAATACAAACAATAATGGGAACTTGCAGCCGACTCATTTCAAAAAGATTTCTGGCAATCGCTTCTGCCTGTCCTCTTTCTTCAGCTTCAAGCCCGGGATAAGCACCGGGTGTATCCAGCATTGTAATAACCGGCTTGTTAAATTTTTCTGCAAGTTTCATTAATCGCAATGCTTTCCTATAACCCTCAGGATTTGCCATTCCAAAATTTCTGTAGACATTTGATTTAGTATCTCGACCCTTCTGATGACCTATCATCATAACCTTATATTCATCAAGTTGTGCAAACCCACCAACAATTGCTTTATCATCCCGGTAATGCCGGTCACCGTGCAGTTCAACAAAGTTTGTGGTCATTAAATCAATAAAATCCAGAGTGTAAGGGCGATCAGGATGGCGTGCAAGTTGAACTCGCTGCCAGCGTGAAAGATCTTTGTATAGTTCTTCCTTTAATTGAGCAACTTTAGTTTCAATGCGTGCTATTTCTTTTTCAATGCCAAGCCGGTCCGAAGATTTTTTCATCTCTTCGAGCTTTTGCTCTAATTCGAATACCGGTTTTTCAAAATCTAAAATTGTCTTGCCCATAATTATTTTGATTTACTCCACATTTTGTTCAAAGTTTTTCCTAATATTTCCAGGTCAAGCCAAATATTCTGATTCTTTGCATAATAAAAATCAAGTTTTTCAGAATCGGAAAATGTGCCATCATCAATATACCACAAGCCAGTTAATCCTTCTTTCCCTAAATCTACATTTCCAATTGATATTGATTTTTTAGGCCCAACAAAGCTTTTTTTACCCGTAAGAATAGACGGAACAGATAAAATGAGTTTCTGAAAATCAGTATGTTTCTTTGATAGCTTTGCTAATAAATATATGAAAGGATAGATGGAAATCAAAACCAGGAAAGAGAGGCAATAATCAAATATCATTTTTAAAAAACGAACTGAAGTACTGGAAATGTTATAAGTAACTTCAACTAACGGAATATTATCAAGCATTGATACAGAACTTTTACCAACAACAAAATTCATATCTGAACCTACTATTTTGAAATCAACACTATCGTCTTTGCTGGCGGACACTATAGACATCATTTCAGAGTAGGATAATTCCTCAGAAGATAAAATCACTTCATTAATTTTCTTTTCAGAGAGTACATTTCGAATATTATTAATACTTCCGACAACACTAAATCCTTTTACCTGTTTACCAACCTCAGAACTGGTTTTTCCGATTAAACCGATAAAACTGTGTACTTCCGATTTCTGCTTCTTTAGCTTTTCTGCAATAGTAATTGCTTCTGAATCTGTACCGATGACTACGGATCTACGGTTTAATGTGCCATCCAGCTTTATTCCCACCCTGAAGAACAATTTTAATGCAACCCGGTAAAGTGTTGTAATAATAAAAAACAGAACAAATGTAATTAAAACTACTGCCCTGCTGAAAGCATATTGTTTAAAGAAGAATGTTGCAGAGGTTAGAATAAGGAAGCTTATCAACATAGCACCAATGTTACGCAGAACTGAGACAACATCCTTTTTATAGACACCTGAAAAAGTAGAAACAAAGATATGGATTAATGCAGGGATTGTATAGATAACTAAATAAGCGTGGGGGTCAAAACCTGCCCATCCGGTATAATTTTTATAAACCTTCTCCGCAATGAATAATGAAAAGTCGAAAAGAACAAAATCAGCAAGTGCTGTAAATAGAGCTAACTTTCTCTTACCTAAGAAAGTAAATAACTTTCTAAAGCCAATTGCTGTTCTTAATATGACCTCAACAAGTGGAAAACTTGAAAGATGTTTTTTAACAAATTTGTGCATTGCATCGTAAAATAATTTCGTTTCATCAAGGTTACTTCGTTTCGTACTTTCACCTTTATAATGAATTATCTGGGTATTGGGGACATAATACACTTTGAACCCAGCTTTTTGAATACGATAGCAAAGATCAAGATCTTCGCCATACATAAAAAACTGTTCATCAAACCCACCAACTTTTTCATATACCTCCCTTCTAACCATCATAAAAGAACCTGAGACGGCGTCCACTTCATATATCTGGTTCTCATTTAGATATGTAAGGTTATAGCGGGCAAAAATTCTGCTTTTAGGAAGGAGATTACTAAGACCAGTAACCTTTGTAAAGGAAGTCCATGGCCCGGGGAAACTTCGTCTGCAAGCCAACTGAAGGGAACCATCCGAGTTTAATATTTTGCATCCGGCAAGCCCACAATCCGGATGTTCTTTAAAAAACGAAATCATTGTATCAAATGTATCTTCACTGACTATACAATCTGGATTGATAAAAAGTATATAACTACCATTTGCAATATCCAGCCCCTGGTTATTGGCTCTACCAAAACCAATATTGACTTTATTTTCAATGAGTTTTACAGAAGGGAATTTGTCTTGGATGATATCTACACTTCCATCATCCGAAGCGTTATCTATCACAATTATTTCTGTAGTTATTTTTGTTGAAGCTTTCTCTAATGAGTGAAGCAGATTTTGCAGGAATTCTTTAACATTATAATTGACTATGATTATAGAAAGATCCAATTGATAACCTATTTCAGCAATCCAAGAATACTTTTAAATCTAAGCTTCCAAACCATAGTTACTGCTTCGCGAACAATCTTTTTAGACATTTTAGAATTTCCTTTTAACCTATCTACGAAAATAATTGGGATCTCCGTTACCCTGAATCCTTTCTTCCATGCCTTAAAATTCATTTCTATCTGGAAAGCATACCCGTTTGATTTTACTTGGTCAAGATTAATTGCCTCAAGTACTTCCCGCTTAAAGCATTTAAAACCCCCTGTTGCATCATGCAAGGGCATTCCTGTAATAACCCGAGTATAAATATTTGCAAACCAGCTAAGAAGCAACCTTCTCATTGGCCAGTTAATTACATTCACTCCATTTTTATATCTGCTACCAAGAACGACATCAGCAGTTTTTATTTCCTCGAGAAACTTTGGAATTTCATTCGGGTCGTGAGAGAAGTCAGCATCCATTTCAAATATAAGCTGGTAGCTATTTTGCAGTGCATACTTGAATCCTGCAATGTACGCTGTACCAAGCCCTTGCTTTGATGAACGTCTGATCAAATGAATTCGATTATTTTTCTTACTTTCATTTTCGACAAATGCAGCTGATCCATCCGGTGAATTATCATCTACAATTAGTACTTCAATACCATTATCTTGTGAAAGTACCTCTGGCAACAACCGGGGTAAATTTTCAAGCTCGTTATAAGTGGGGATAATTATAAGTTTTTTGCTTTCAGTCATATTATAAATTTAATCAAACTGTAACATAGTTTAACTGTAGTGTCCTTTTCCAAATAAGATAACTAATATTGTTCGGGCAAGAATTTTTATATCCATCCTCAATGACATATTCTCGATATAAAAAAGATCATAGCGGAGTTTTACCTTTACATCCTCGATACTTTCATCGTATTTATGTTTAACTTGTGCCCAGCCTGTAATACCAGGTCTAACTTTAAGCCTTCTCTTATAATAAGGTATTTGTTGTGAAAGCTGTTCAACAAAAAATGGTCTTTCAGGGCGGGGACCAACTAAACTCATCTCACCTTTAAGAACATTATACATTTGTGGTATTTCATCAATTCTTAATTTTCTGATTTTTCTTCCAACGCGTGTAACTCTTGGATCATCTTTTTGTGACCAAACCGGTCCTGTATGTTTTTCTGCATCCTTATACATTGAACGAAATTTATATA
>JBATIA010000554.1:0-1687 GCA_049667415.1 Ignavibacteriaceae bacterium | reverse complement strand
ACTTCTGGCATTATCTGCATTTGGAAGACCCAACCAGTATGTCGCCGGGTTCTTTAATGCCTGCTTATCCGTGGCTGCTGACGGATGATCTCGATATTTCTACCACTGAAGCAAAAATTAATGCGCTACGAAGCATCGGTGTTCCATATCCTGAAGGCATTGAAAAAGTTGCAAACGATGATCTGCAAAAACAAGCTCAGATGATTGCAATGGATTTGCAGAATGCTGGTGCACCTGCAGAACCGAACAAAGAAATAATTGCTCTCATTGCATACTTGCAAAGATTGGGCACCGATATCAAAGCCACACAGCAGGCAGGTAAATAATATGTTTAAAGAAGTATTACAGTCTATTGAAGGAGTTGAATTTTATACAATCGTTTCGATGCTGATTTTAATTCTATTCTTTATTGGGATGATAATCTGGATATTCAAAGTTGATAAAAAATATATTAAACATATGAGTGAGCTGCCGCTTAACGATAATAATAAAGAAGTTTCAAATTTTACAGGTGGAACAAATGAAGTCTAAGAAACTTTTATTGATATTCACATTTGTGCTATCATTTATGTCCAATTTATTCGCTGCTGGCGAATCGGATTTTCCTCCAAATTATTATGACACTGTTGCGGTAATACTTTTAATTATTATCGTGATTTCGCTTCTCAGCATTATTTATTATGAAGGGAAACCGAAAGTTGTTAAAGAGAAGAAAGCATCGGTATTATCTAAGCTTAGCCAACTGCTTACAAAATCAACACCCATCGAACGCGAAAAGGATATTATGTTCGATCACGACTTCGATGGAATAAAAGAACTTGACAGCAAAATTCCACCCTGGTTCTCCTGGCTTTTCATCCTGACTATAATCTTTGCTGTTTATTATATGCTGCATTATCATGTATTTGGAACAGGGCAGCTGATGCACGAAGAATATGCTGAAGAAGTCAGGTATGCCTCACTTGAGAGAGAAGCATTAATGAAATCAGGCGCATTTGTAAATGAAGAAACAGTAGAGTTTTTAAGCGATGCAGCTTCTCTGTCGGCTGGTAAAGCAATATATGATGCAAACTGCATTGCCTGTCACGCTGCTGATGGCGGCGGTATTGTTGGTCCAAATTTAACAGATGATTACTGGAAACAAGGCGGCGGAATTAAAAATATTTTCAAGGTGATTAAATACGGTGTTGTTGAAAAAGGAATGATCGCATGGCAGACACAGCTTAATCCAAACCAGATGCAGGAAGTTTCCAGTTATGTATTGAGTCTGCAAGGAACAACGCCTGCAGCTCCGAAAGCGCCCGAAGGAGAAATCTGGGTTGAGGAAAAAGCTGAATAACGATTGATGATTTTCGATTTGAGATTTTCGAAGTTTTAAGCAAATCAAATCTAAAATCTTAAATCGTTGATCGTTAATCTTAAATCAGATTAAATTGCAAAATGAACGAAGACACACTCGAACAACAGCTCTACGATGAAGAAGCCGAAACATTCCGAAATCAATTAGCTACTGTTACCGATGATGGAAAAAGAAAATGGGTCTATCCTAAAAAACCATCGGGAAGATTTCATAAAGCACGACTCGTTGTTTCCGCAATTCTTCTTTTGATTCTTGTTCTCACGCCATTTGTTAAAGTGAATGGACATCCTTTTATGCTTTTTGATTTTCTGAACAGGAAGTTTATCC
>JBATIA010000553.1:0-2672 GCA_049667415.1 Ignavibacteriaceae bacterium | reverse complement strand
TTATAATTATTGTACTGGTTATCGTCCTTCCTGAATTCGAAACCACCTTCACTGTTTGTCTTTCCACTTTCAAGTTTGAAGAATTGATATTCTCTCTCATCAGGCACATACTTTTGTCCGAACACTTCATAGTTGATGTTTGCAAGCGACTGCCCTGACGATCTGTTCAGAGCATAAAACTGAATGAGCTTGTTCCCTAAATCTTTTCTGATATAACTTATATTCGTAACCCAGGTTTTGCTGTAACCGACAGCATTTTTTTGATAAGTGAATTCTGCATCAGTTCCAACAAGGATAAGATACTGACCAACTGTTAGTAAGGGCATTTTAATTTCAACACTGTGATTCTGGTAATCTTTATCATCAGGAAGATCGAGTGACCATTCTTTTGTTGGTTTCTGTGAAGAATAGAATTGCACGAGCTCAGGAGCATTTAATTTCTTCTCCTTTTTATCTAAAGATTCGCTCCACGGGATTATTCTAATAAAAATCTTATTGACATTTTTATAATTAAGGAATGCACGAAACGGCTGCTCCGGAATGTTTCCATATTCGGTCTGAAATGTTAATGCTTTTTGCAAGATTGCATTTTGCAGCCACCTGCATTCACCTGCTCCAAATGTATCGGGATATTTTTCGATTGCAGTGTTGCATATTTCGAGCGCCTTTTTCAATTCCCATTTATATTCATCAGAAACTGAGGCGCTATACTTAGTCCCCTCATTATAGAAATACTGTGCTTTATTAAATGAAATTAGTGAGGAGTAAGGGACATCACTGAATTGTTTTTCCAACTGTATAATTGCAGTAATGTATAAGCTGTCCTTTTCCGGATGAACAGAATTGCTTCTCACAAAGTTTAAGCGATTGAGATCGATATCAATCAAAGCATCCTTTTCATTATCATCAAGATGGAATTCAATTAAATCCTGGTAAAGCTGAATTGCGTAAAACTTAAGCGATAGTGAATCTTTAGTCTGATATTTTATATCTACAAAATCTTCTGCAGTTGAAAAATCATCTTCGCTGCTCAATACAAATTTGTAAACAGGATCTGTTACCGATGCTTCATCATTCACGTAAAAAGAAAGTGCCTGGTGTGCAAGCAAATCAAATAAGGTTGGACGGAGACTAGCTCCCTGAGTATCGCTATAGTAAAGAATATCCTTAAAATCTTTTATGGATATTTTTTTCAGTTCATCACTCTTTTCAAGCGATGCCTGGTAATATTCTACGATTTCCCTTATGAGCCTGGAAAGATCCCAGGTTTGAAAATCTTCATTATCAAAATTTACAGTCTCAGTCCTCTGCTGAAATCTCCAGCGGTTGTTCTGGTAATATTGCCAGTAAATACTTGCCAGCATTGATTTGAGAATTGCATTTGCAGGAAAATCAGCAGTATCAATTTCAGCCTTTACGTCATTGACTATTTTAACGTGACTATCTTCCTCAATGTAGTTGCCGTATTTCAGTTTATAGAAAACAGATTTGATGAACTGCGGCTGGTTGTTATCCTTCTTTGCTGCTTTATAAATTTCTTCAACTACATCCAGTGCTGAACGTGTGAGACCCTGTTGTTCAAGCGAATCTACTTTTTGCCAGGCAGATTTATAATCATCGCCAAAATGATAGGGTTTATTCAAAGGCCCATTTCCTATTAAGTTAAGTCCTGGAAACAGGTTCGAGAATGACAAAAATAAAAACGTGAAAGGAACAATCAGCAGAAGTTGGTAAATCCGGCTTTTGACGGAAAGATATCTTTTTTTCATTGCAGTTACCCTTATTTTTTTCATTTGTATAAAACTCAGAGTAAAATTCTATTAATTTGACTGCTGGTTTTACTTCCAGGAACTAAATAGGTTCCTGTCCAAAGGACTCCTTTGGAGAAATTATTTTATTCTTCGTATAAATTTAATAATTAAGGAAGTGAATTGAGACAGATTTGACGGAAGTATTTGTTTGACTGATTATTATTCGAGGCTTTGTGACTTCGTGGCAAATATTAGATTAAGACCTGTCGCCACAAAGGCACCAAGACATAAAGCTTTATTAATTGTGGATGGTTAGTTTTTCAAACATCTCTATATCAGTCATAGTGGTAACTTTGAAATTGAGCATTGAACCCTCAACAATATTAATATCAATTCCAATCTCTTTAATAAGCATTGATTCATCAGTGCCGACAAAATTCTTTTCGTAAGCTTTTTTCATTGCTTTCTTTAAATCTTTGTATCTGAAAATCTGCGGTGTTTGCACATAATACATTTCTGATCGGTCAACATATTCCTTTACAATCTGATCACCTATTAGAAGAGTATCCTTTGCTTTTATGCAAACAAGTGCGTTCCCTTTTTCTTTTGCGGTGTTGATTGCTTTTGTTAAAATGCTTTCGGGAAGCAATGGTCGGGCAGCGTCATGCACAGCAATCAGATCATTATCGTCAGCTTTTATAGATTTGAGAGCGTTATTAACCGAATCCTGTCTTTCTTCACCACCTTCAACAATCTGGGAGATTTTTGTGATGTTATAATCTTTAGCAATTTTATTCAGGAGTGAAAAGTAAGGTGCCTCTGCCGCTATTAGAATTTCATCAATCAAATCGCACTTCTGAAACACTTCCAGAGTATAAACTATAAGCTCTTTACCATGAAATCTTATGTACTGTTTCGGAG
>JBATIA010000552.1:0-7367 GCA_049667415.1 Ignavibacteriaceae bacterium | reverse complement strand
ATATAAAGCTGCCAGTCCAGTGCTGATCTTACCCTTCAATTTGGTTTGTGGATTGATTGAGATGCTAAAAAAAAGCAAAGAAAATAAAGTTAAAATTACTAACCTGGAAATCAAATGTATGAAAGTGTTGACTGATGGCATTTGCTCACGGATGAGGAATAGTAAATATTACTAAATAGATTTATACTTTACTTTGCATTTTTTTCAATCGAGAATTCAATTGCAGCTTTCACAAATTCCCTGAATAGAGGATGAGCGTTGGTCGCTCGGGATTTAAGTTCCGGATGAAACTGGCATGCTACAAACCAGGGATGATCTTCCAACTCTATCATTTCAACAAGTTCTCTATCCGGTGAAAGTCCGCTCAGTACAAGACCATTGTCTATCAGTTTCCTTCTGAACTTGTTATTAACTTCATAGCGGTGACGATGCCTTTCAGAAATATGGCTAGCCTTGTAAGCTTCATGTGCTTTTGTCTTATCCTGAATAACGCAGGGATATGCCCCAAGTCGCATGGTTGCACCCATTTCTTTCACATTTTTTTGTTCGGGCAGTAAGTCAATAACACTGTATTTTGACTTTTTAAATTCAGAACTGTTAGCGTTTTTCATTCCACATACATTCCTTGCAAATTCAACCGCTGCACATTGAAGTCCAAGACAGATTCCCAAAAATGGTATTTTATTTTCCCGGGCAAACTTTATTGCTTTGATCTTTCCTTCTATGCCTCTTTCACCAAACCCTCCCGGAACAAGTAAACCGCTTACACCTTTTAATAGCTCTTCAAAATTTTCGGTTTCACAATCTTCTGCATTAACAGGTTTAATTTTTACTTTTACCTGATTTTCAGCACCTGAATGAATGAATGCTTCCATTATACTTTTGTATGCATCCATATGGGTTATGTATTTACCGCAAACTGCAATTTCAACTTCCCTTTTCGGATTTTTAATGCCATCGACAAAATTTTCCCATTCATCGAGTTTAATTTTCCTTTCCGGCAAATGAAGTCTACTAGCTACAAGTGAATCAAGCTTTTCCTTATTCAAAACAAGAGGTACTTCATATATTGAATGAACATCATATGCAGAAATAACGGCTTTTGAATCGACGTTACAAAAGAGTGCAATCTTCTCACGGATCTCTTTGGGTAATTTTTTCTCCGATCTGCAAATCAACACATCAGGTTGGATACCAAGCTCCAGAAGATTTTTAACACTATGCTGAGTTGGTTTTGTCTTTACTTCACCCGCAGATGCGATGTATGGAACAAGCGTAACATGAATTACCATCGAGTTTGCTCTTCCAAATTCAAGCATATGCTGTCTGATTGCTTCTATGAACGGCAAGCTTTCGATATCACCAACTGTTCCTCCAATCTCTGTGATTATTACTTCGTACTCCCCGAGCTCACTAAGCCGAATTAGTTTCCGTTTTATTTCATCGGTTATATGTGGTATTACCTGAACGGTAGCACCAAGATAATCTCCTCTTCTTTCCTTAGTAATAACCTCGTTGTAAACCTGACCAGTAGTAGTATTATTTGCCCGGGTCATATTTACATCAAGGAATCTCTCATAATGTCCAAGGTCAAGGTCGGTTTCAGCACCATCGTCTGTAACATAGACCTCACCGTGCTGAAATGGACTCATAGTGCCGGGATCTACATTTATATAGGGGTCAAATTTCTGGATGGTAACACTGAATCCGCGTTGTTTAAGAAGTAAACCAAGTGAAGAGGCTGTAATTCCTTTCCCTAATGAAGAGACTACTCCTCCGGTTATGAATATAAATTTTACTTTTTTTCCGCGGGCCATTTAACTTTTTTTTGCCTTCAAATATAGACTAAGGCCAAGTTATAAGCAATTTAACTGAATATAAAAGATTTGCATACATCTTATCTTAAATAATTAATAAATATTTTTTGAATTATTTTCAATATTTATTTGCCAATAGTCAGGATTTTTGTTATTCTTATGAAAAAAGATTTGATAAATGGAACCCGGCATTAAATTAACAGCAATATTCCCCGTTAGTGCAAAAAGACTATACGATTCGTGGTTAAACAGTAACACACACTCTTCATTTACACCCGGGAAATCTCACATTGAACCCAGAAACGGTGCACGCTTTTCTATTCAGAATGGATATATAACCGGATCTAACCTGGTGCTTCAACCTTTCGGCAGGATAGTCCAACAATGGAGGACAAGTGATTTCCCTGAAGGTTCACCCGATTCCAAACTTGAATTACTTTTTGAAAAGCACAACAGCGGAACAAAATTAACAATCATTCACACACAACTCCCCAACGGTGAAGAGAAAAAATATGAGAAAGTCTGGAAAGATAATTACCTCAAACCGATGAAAAAATATTTTCAGAAACCAAAGACCGCAAGTAAAGCCAGGTAATAATAAGCTAACCAATAATATATTACTTGAACTACCTTCCAATATTCCGCTATATTTGTTCTCAAATTGTAATTTTTTAATGGATTTTTGTTGAAGTATAATTTTTATTTGCTTTTAATTGTTACACTGCTCTTCTCCTCAATAATATTTGGCCAGGATACAACCGAAAGCCTTGCCTTTAAGAATAAAAGACCACAGCAAAAAGCTCCATATTTTTACAGACCCGACCTTGCATACCAGATCTGGCAAAAATTTAAGCTAACACAGGAAGCAAATGCCGGTGATCCGCTTGCACAGCACGAATTAGGTATTAGATATCTTTTAGGTGAAGGGATTCCTGCAGATACTTCTCAAGCTGTTTTCTGGATGAAGAAAGCGGCTGACCAAAATCTCACCTCGGCAAAATATAATTATGCTATAATGCTGATTAATGGAATCGGCGTCCGCTGGGATCCGTTTGCTGCTTTCAAATTGTTCCAGAGTGCCGCAAATGATGGAATGGTTCAGGCACAATATGTTGTGGGAATTTTGTACACAGATAATCTTACTGTTAGAAAAGATTATAACCTGGCTTATTACTGGATTAAAAAAGCTGCTGACAACGACTACGAACCTGCCAGAGAAATTGTTGCGAAACTTGAACCCAGAACTTCCAAAACTTTGGTAGATTCTCTATTGAATTCTTCAGGTAAACCGGAAGTAAATAATCCCATTCCTAATCCTTCCGAAAATCTTACTTCTTCATTAGGATTGGTCTTTGTAGATTTTGAAACAATATCAGACTCTGAAATTGTAATTACTGATAGTATGTTAATTGAAGATATTGATATGATTGGAACAGACAGCTTGGCAAAAATTCTACTTGCAGATAAACCTTCCAACTTAACTCAACTGGCAAGTCAACGAAATATTAATATACTAAATTTTCTTGCAGATAATGGTAGTCCTGAAGCTCAAACAATCCTTGGAAGAATGTATGAAAAAGGAATTCACTTTAAAAAGAATCTGATTGAGGCGGCAGTCTGTTACTATCGTGCTTTAAGAAATGATTCACCACTCGGAACAAACCTTCTTTGGCAGTTATCCAGAGATACGAATCTCCTTCAGTTAGTACAAAGTGAAAGTGAAGCAGGAAACAATATTGCAAAATTTGTATGGTATGGACTAACTTCAATTAATTTTGATAATCGAATTGTAATAGGTGATGCACTAAATCTTCTTGAAGAATCGTCTAATGCTTTTTATCTTCCGGCAATGGTGGAATCAGGATTAAATTATTATGCCAACAGATTTGGAAGATATAATATTGAAACTGGAATCAACATCTGGAAGAAAGCAGCACTACTCGGCAGCAAGGAAGCTGAGATAAGGTTAACAGCTTCGCGAATACTGGATTCATTCGGGGCATATAATAAAAGCAAGGATTTCAAAAAACTAAAAAAGGCTGCTAAAGAAGGATCATTGTTTGCAATGGTTACAGTTGGGTTAAGCTATGAGCAGGGACTTGGAACAGCACCATCTAAACATGAAGCAGTTAATTATTTCCGGTTAGCAGCACAACGAGGCAGCCGGTTTGCGTATGAGCAGCTAAAAACAATTTATGACGAACAAAGACCTCCTGATAAAGAATTTCTTTTATCAAATTGAATTATGATAAAGATAAAAACTAAACTCCCTGAGTGGGGCACAAGCATTTTTACAATTATGTCCAGAATGGCAGTTGAATATAATGCCATTAACCTAGCACAGGGCTTTCCAGATTTTAATTGTGATGAAGAGCTTCTTGAGCTTGTTTCTTATTTCCAGAAAAAAGGTTTTAACCAATATGCACCAATGCAAGGAGTTCCAAATTTACGCAAAGCTATTTCAGAAAAAATTAAAAAGTTATATGGCAGACATTATGACTTTGATAAAGAGATAACAGTTACCGCTGGAGCAACTCAAGCACTCTATACAGCATTTACTTCGGTGGTAAAACAAGGTGATGAAGTTATTCTTTTCGAACCTGCTTATGATAGTTACGTACCGGATATTTTATCCAACGGCGGGATCCCGGTTTATATTCCTCTCAATCCAAAAGATTATTCATACGATTGGGAGCAGGTTAGAAAAAAAGTATCTGAAAAAACCAGGGCAATAATTTTCAACTCACCTCACAATCCATCTGGTAGCCTGATTACCGGCGAGGATATTGAAGAACTTGAAAAGATTACTGAAGAAACCGATATTCTGATCATAAGCGATGAAGTTTACGAGCACATCATTTTTGATGGAGAAAAGCATATCAGTTTTGCCAGCTCAGATGAACTTTCAAAAAGAACATTTGTTATTTCTTCATTTGGTAAAACCTATCACACTACCGGCTGGAAGATGGGCTATTGTGCCGCGCCCGAAAACCTGACTAAAGAATTCAGGAAGATGCATCAGTTTATTGTGTTCTCTGCAAACACGCCTATTCAATATGCTTATGCTGAATTTATGAAACATGAAGAAAAATATCTTTCGCTGGGAAAATTTTATCAGTATAAACGGGATATATTTTTAAACGAAATTAAATCTTCAAAATTTAACCTGAAGCCTTGTAAAGGAACCTATTTTCAACTTCTTGATTATTCCTCTTTATCCGATAAATCAGATATGGAATTTTCTGAATACCTTACGAAAGAAATCGGCGTAGCGGTTATTCCACTTTCACCCTTCTACGAAAGTAGGGATAGTAAGTCTTTAATAAGAATATGCTTTGCCAAAACCGATGAAGTGCTTAAAGAAGCAGCATCTAAATTGAGTAAATTAAAAAACCTGAAATGAACAGAACCGAACAATTAAATCTTCGAAAAAGAGCTGCTTACCTTTCGCTCGCTGTGGGGATCGGTATGTTTATCACAAAGATGACTGCCTATTTCATTACTGGTTCTGTTGCGATTTTTTCTGATGCTGCTGAATCGGTTGTCCATGTTGCTGCAACAGGAATGGCTTTGTTCAGTATCGTTCTCAGTTCAAAGCCTGCAGATGAAACTCATCTTTACGGACATGGAAATGTAGAATATTTTTCTGCCGGAGTGGAAGGGTTTTTAATTGTTTTTGCTGCAGGAGTAATTATTTACCAGGCAATTCTCGACATTTTAGCCGGACCAACTCTTGAATTCCTTGGTGTTGGTGTTATATTTATAAGCGCTGCCGGGTTTGTGAATCTTGCTCTTGGGCTTTACCTTATAAGAACCGGAAAGAAAACTAATTCAATAACTCTCGTTGCTGATGGAAAACACGTTTTAACTGATGCGATTACCAGCATTGGAATAATAGTTGGAATTACTCTCGTTTTAATTACTGATTATGTTCTGCTCGACCCGATCCTTGCGATTATTGTAGCACTCAACATCATTTTTACCGGTTATAAATTAATTAGAGAATCTATCGGTGGTTTGATGCACGAAACAAATCCGGAAGTATTAAAAAAAATCTCTGATCTTTTAGTTGCAATGAAGCGGGATTACTGGATTGACCTTCACGAACTGCGTTACTGGCAATCCGGTGACACGACATTTATGGATTTTCATCTCATTCTCCCCTATTACTTTACCATTGAACAATCGCATAATGAAGAGAAAAGAATTGATGAAGAGCTTGAGAAAGAATATCCTAACTCACAAATAAAAATCCATTTCGATTACTGTAACTACGACCTGTGCAAATTCTGCGGTTACCAGAAATGTGATGTCCGCAAAGATGAGAAGAAAATTGATTTTATTTGGAATGTAGAAAAATCAGCTGGTAAAGCGGTGTATAAGATTTTAGTATAACTTCACATTCATTTGAAATGGAAGAAGCCATTTTGTGGTTCAGTTTACAGCCCTGCTAAGTAATTTTTCGTTTATATTCCAATTCTAATTGTTCGTATAATTCAATAAGGTGATTAGCCCAATCTTTTGCAGTGGGTTGTTGTTTAACAAATTTTCTCCCAGCATCACCTAATCTTCGTGCAAGTGCATTATTTTCAATCAGATTCTGCAATGCTTGTGCCAGGTCCTGTGGATCATTAGGATTTACGAGCAGCCCGTTCACTTCATGTGCTATTGTTTCCGGGATACTTGAAATTCTTGTAGCTACTATTGGCAATCCATAACTCATTGCTTCCAGTATTACCAGTGGATGCCCCTCGTAGTGAGTGGATAATGCGAATATGCTAAACTGGTGATACATTTCAGCAGGATGGGATATAGTTCCCCAAAAACGGACTTTGGATTCTATGCCCAAATCTTTAACCAACTTTTCCATACCCGGTTTTGTTGGTCCATCTCCGACTAACCAGAGTTCACTATCTATACCACTTTTGCACAAAATGCTGAACGCTTCAATAAGCGTTGCATGGTCTTTCTGCGGTCTGAAATTCGATACCGTTCCAATAACAGGAACACTTGTAGTTTTTGTAATCTTAATTCTGTTGTCAGAAACGTTAATTGACACACCGTTCGGGAGAAAAGTGATTTTATCTTCATCTGTCCACCGATTCTTTACCAGCAGATGTGAGATTTCCCTGCTCATTGAAATATGTCTGTTTATAACTCTTCGATCCGCTATTCGTGCAACTAATCCAGAAATAAACCGAATTATTTTTCCTTGCAAAGTATTTTCCGGCGTAAAAAAATTAATCAGTGATTTAGGTGGATTATGCCAGTGAAAAATTACCGGTAAATTAAATCCTTTAAAAGATACTGCCAAAGAGAATGGTACAGGAAAAGAAAAATGGAAATGAACAACATCAACTTTATTCTGTTCACAGATTTCCCGAAGGACCTTCGGAAATCCAGAACGCAATGGATTCTCAATTTCCGGAATGATGATTACTTTTGAATTAGTCTCTAATTCCGTTTGCCAATTACGTTTTTTTGGAAACCCGATTAAAAGAGTATGCCCATTTATTTTAGTAACTCTTCCAAGTGCGGAAAGATGCTGCG
>JBATIA010000551.1:0-4498 GCA_049667415.1 Ignavibacteriaceae bacterium | reverse complement strand
ATTATTTCCTTGTTATTAAGGTTAAAAATTCTTGATATAGTAGAAAGGAATTAATAATTCCCGGTTTTAATGAGAAACCTTTGCAAGTAAATATTTGATTATTTTAGAATGGATGATGCCTGCATGGTTTATTCCGGATGTTCACATAGTTCTGTAAGTACACCAAAAGTGACTTTGGGGTTAAGGAAGGCAATATTCAATCCTTCAGCACCTGTGCGCGGGTTTTCATCAATCAATTTTACTCCCTTGTCTTTTAGCTCATTCAATGATGACTCAAGATTATCTGTGGCAAAAGCAATATGATGAATTCCTTCACCTCGTTTTTCAATAAACTTTCCAATTGGTCCGGTAGGTTCAGTTGATTCCAGCAATTCAATTTTCATTTGCCCAATCTGGAAGAATGCCGTCTTAACTTTCTGATCTTCAACTTCTTCGATAGCGTAACATTTTAGTCCAAGTACTTCTTCATAGAATTTAATAGCTTCTCTCAGATTCTTAACGGCAATTCCAATATGTTCAATGTGTGATAAGTTCATTTCAAACCTTTTAATTTTTCATTCTTAATTGTTCATTATTAATTAAATAACAACGTGTTCTTTATATTCACCGAAAACGGGACGCAAAGTATTGCAAATTTCTCCAATGCTGGCGTAGGTTTTAACTGCCTCAATTATTAATGGGACCAAATTGTCATTCCCTTCAGCTCCCTTCTTCAAAGCCCTCAGCTTTTTATTTACTTCTTCATTATTTCTTTCGCCACGGATTTTATTTAAGAATTTAATCTGCTCTTCCTGCACTTTCATATCAATCTTCAAAAGATCTTTGTGCTCAGGTTCCTTTTCCTGGTATTTATTCACGCCTACAATAATTCTTTCTTTTTCCTCAATTTCCATTTCATATTTATAGGCAGATTTTTGAATTTCATTTTGAACGAAGCCAGAATCAATTGCTTCAATCATACCACCCATTGCATCAATTTTTTCGATATATTCTTTTGCTTCTTTTTCAATTAGATCGGTCATTGCTTCAATATAATAGGAACCGGCAAGCGGATCGATTGTATTAGTTACTCCACTCTCTTCAGCAACTATCTGCTGAGTCCGAAGTGCTATTCTTACAGATTCTTCAGTAGGGAGTGATAGCGCTTCGTCTCGTGAATTTGTGTGAAGACTTTGTGTGCCACCAAGTGCTGCAGCCAATGTTTGAATTGTAACTCTCACAATATTGTTATCAACCTGTTGAGCGGTTAATGTTGAACCAGCTGTCTGCGTATGAAATCTAAGCATCATCGAACGGGGATTTTTAGCTTTAAATCTTTCTTTCATTATTTTTGCCCAGAGTCTGCGTGCAGCTCTGAACTTTGCAATTTCTTCTAAAAGATCATTATGTGAATTAAAGAAAAACGAAAGACGCTGACCGAAAGTATCCAGGTCTAATCCGGCACTTATTGCAGCGTCGACATAAGCTATCCCGTTTGCCAGGGTGAATCCAACTTCCTGCGCTGCTGTTGAACCGGCTTCGCGAATATGGTATCCACTAATCGAAATTGTATTCCACTTAGGCACATCTTTAGAGCAATATTCAAAAATATTGGTAATTAACCTCATCGATGGTTTTGGTGGAAATATATATGTGCCACGGGCAATGTATTCTTTTAGAATATCATTCTGAATTGTACCGCTAATCTGTTTTTGTGACACTCCTTGTTTTTCTGCTACAGCTATATACATTGCTAAAAGAAGAGAAGCCGGTGCATTTATCGTCATTGAAGTTGATACTTTATCCAAAGGTATTTTGTCAAAGAGAATTTCCATATCTGCCAGAGTATCAATAGCAACTCCAACTTTACCGACTTCACCATAAGATATCGGATCATCGCTATCGTATCCAATCTGTGTTGGAAGATCAAAAGCTACTGATAGACCGGATTGTCCTTGTTCCAGCAGATATCTGTATCTTTTATTTGATTCTTTTGCAGTACCGAAGCCAGCATACTGGCGCATCGTCCAATATCTTCCTCTGTACATGGTTGGCTGAATCCCTCTCGTAAAGGGGTATTCACCGGGATAGCCTAAATTATCTTCATAAGTACCTAATAAGTCATTAGGAGTATAAAGTTCCCTAACAGGTGTAAATGAGGTGGTAGTAAATTCTTTTTTTCTCTCAGGATTTGTTGATGTGAACTTGTTATAAGTATTCGTGATCCAATCCTTATATTTTTTATTCAATTTGTATTCCTTTCAGCTTTATAAATCTCTCGTTTTCAGATTTCTTATTATGGCAAAATTACCTTCAGTAATTCAGTTTGACAAATATTGGCTGCTGCAATACAATTCGAAGAAGCAATTACATTAAAAATTGGCTGATGATTGGTGAACAGACTACTATTTTGAAAGTCCAAATTATAGGTTGTTTATAAGTTAAAAGGAATAAGTTATTTACTATTAAGTTGTTTTGGTATGATTCTCAAACCAAAGTATTATTGAAATTACGTTACTATAATAAAATCAATCTTTTTTTTGCAAAATGGAGTACCATTATTTATTTTTACGGGCTCAAAATCAAAGTTTTTCGCTTTAAATTGATTTTGCCGGGGTGGCGGAATTTGGTAGACGCACAGGACTTAAAATCCTGTGGGAACTTGTTCCCGTGCCGGTTCGAGTCCGGCCCTCGGTACTAAAATTAATGAAAAATTAAGAATGTATAATTGATAATTAAATATCATTATACAAAGTAAATTATAAATTGTTGCCGGGCTCTTAGCTCAGTTGGTTAGAGCGTCTGCTTGACGTGCAGAAGGTCAAAGGTTCGAATCCTTTAGAGCCCACAAAAATTGAACAGGCTTTTTGAAAGATTAGTTCAACCTGACTACCAATCAGGTCAAAGGTTCTGCCAAAGGCATTCCTTAGGAAGAATCCTTTAGAGCCCACAAAATTTGAACAGGCTTTTTGAAAGATTAGTTAACCTGACTACCAATCAGGTCAAAGGTTCTGCCAAAGGCATTCCTTAGGAAGAGTCATTTAGAGCCCACTATGCCTTTCTGAAAATTATTCAGATTTAATCTGAGATCACGGCTGGCAAGATTATTATTATAAGGAATTATGGATAAGATTAAAATAAATTTCCCCGATGGTAATGTTAGAGAATTTGAACAGGGAGTAACTCCTTTTCAGGTTGCACAATCGATTTCTGAGCGACTTGCTAATGATGCACTTGCTGCTAAGGTAAATGGCTATGTGCTGGATATGCACAGAGCGATAAATCGTGATGCCGATATTCGTTTTTTAATGTTCGATGATGAAGAAGGGAAAGAGGTTTACTGGCATTCTTCATCTCATCTTATGGCACATGCTATTAAGTCGCTGTACCCAGAAGCAAAATTTGGTGTGGGTCCGGCAATTGAAAATGGATTCTACTACGATTTTGATATAAATACCAAACTTGATGAAGAACATCTCCGCAAGATTGAAGAACAAATGGAAAAGATTTCCAAGGAAGATCATAAGTTTGAACGGTCTGAATTAAGCAAAGAAAAAGCTATAGACTTTTTTAAAAAGCAGGATGATCAATATAAGTTAGAAATTTTAAGTGAGTTAGATGAAAACAGTGAAGTCATAAGTATTTATAATGAAGGTGCGTTTACGGATTTGTGTACGGGTCCTCATTTACCATCAGCGGGAAAAATAAAATACGTTAAGCTTTTAAGTGTCTCAGGTTCTTACTGGCGGGGCGATGAGCATAACAAGCAGATGCAGAGAATTTATGGCATATCTTTTCCTAAAAAGAAAATGCTTGATGATTACATTCATTTTCTTGAAGAAGCAAAAAGAAGAGATCACAGAAAACTCGGTAAGCAGCTTGACCTATACAGTGTGCATGAAGAGGCTGGAGCAGGATTGATTTACTGGCACCCGAAAGGTGCTAGAATAAGAATGGAAATTGAGGACTACTGGCGCCAGGCTCATGTGCAACATGGTTATGAGCTTTTATATTCTCCTCATATGGGTAAAAGCTGGCTATGGGAAACAAGCGGACATTTAGATTTTTATAAAGACAGTATGTATTCAGGAATGAAGATAGATGAACAGGATTATTACATTAAACCAATGAACTGTCCGTTCCACATAATGATTTATAAATCCCATCTTCGTTCTTATCGGGATTTACCTTTAAAATGGGCTGAGCTGGGAACAGTGTATAGGTATGAGAAAAGCGGTGTACTGCATGGGTTGCTTCGGGTAAGAGGATTTACTCAGGATGATGCACATATATTCTGTACATCAGAACAAATAGAAGATGAAATTATTAGAGTAATTCGATTTGCCAGAATGGTTTTGGGTGCTTTTGGTTTTTATGATATGAATTTTTACTTGTCAACAAAACCAGAGGATGCAGTAGGTGAAGATTCCAAATGGAAAATAGCAACAGAATCTTTAAGGAAAGCACTTGAGTCAGAAAATTTAAAATATGAAGTTGATGAAGGTGAAGGTACATTTTA
>JBATIA010000550.1:0-1728 GCA_049667415.1 Ignavibacteriaceae bacterium | reverse complement strand
ATTTTACAGCTCCTTAGTTTGTTGATGAAAAATTAGCCGGAATTATTTCCTTGACATTCGGCAACAATATCTAAATAGAAACTATAAGATGCTGGCAATAAAGGATAGGTGGAAAATTAGTGTTTTTTGCGGTTGTAGTTATATATTTTCAATCATGAACTATAATATTCATCAATCTCCCATTTAAGAGGATTATGTGTGATGTATTGTCTTATATTATGTAAATCGATTTCGTTCCTGATAATGTGTTCATAATAATTTCGCTGCCAGATCTTTAATTCAGAATTGCCCGGAAATTCTCTTATTCTTTTTGTTACCTTAGATTTAAATTGACCAATAATTGAACCGAGAGAATTGGAAATTAATGTTTGTTTTGTAGGGGCGATTCGTTGAATCGCCCGATCATCTCTTCCTTGGGCGACCCGCCGGGTCGCCCCTACATTTTCTATTGTGTGAGATGGGGATTTAAAATTATTCTTCGTAGGGGCGTATTGTATACGCCCCGATTCATCCCCGGTGGGCGAATTCAATTCGTCCCTACAATTTTCAATTGCTTGTTCAATAATTATTATACCGTGCGAATGATTTGGCATAATTACATAATAATCCAGGTCAACATTTTTTCTCATTTCTTTTGTTCGTATCCATTCTTCCTCAACAACATTGCCTAATTCATTCAGGATCATTTTACCGTTAGTTATTTCACCGAATAAGTTTCTTCTTTCGTATGTACATATCGTAATGTAATACCAGTTTGGGAATGAATAATCGTATTCACTTAATCGAATAGATTTACGCTGCTGCTTTTGGGAGTTGTCTTTCAATAAGTTCGCTATTCTTTAAATGAAATGGGCACAATCATTATAGACTTCTATCTACTCTCTTCCCTTCATCTTTTTTACATCTTTCATAGTGGAATGAAAGAACTTGCCCCACTTTTTATCTTTCTTTCTCTTTTCAACGTAAGACATTTCATTATACAATGACTCTTTATAAATTTTTATGTAGTTGTTGTATCTCTCCTCTGAAATTTCCTTTCGATGCAGGGCATCCAAGACTGCGCAGCCTGCTTCAACAGTATGTGTGCAGTCTTTGTATTTGCAATTATCTGAAAGCTCGTCAATTTCATTGAAAGTATCACCAAGACCGGACTCATTTGAAATTACTCCAAGTTCACGCATGCCCGGGTTATCAATTATTATCGCTCCGTTTTCCAGAATGATAAGCTCGCGGCGGGTTGTGGTGTGTTTTCCTCTTCCGTCCTTTTCTCTTGTTGGCTGAGTCTTGTAAAGTCCCTGGTGAATTAAATTATTCAGCAAGGTTGTTTTACCAACACCGGATGAGCCAAGCAAACAATAAGTTTTATGTGGAGTAAAGAAAGTTTTAATATTTTCAATATCGCTTTGGCTGTTGTTACTGAAAGATGTAATACTGATATCAGGTAAAATTTTAAGAATTTCATTTTTCTTCTGTTCAGTTTCCTCTTTGCTGATAAGATCGCTTTTACTTAAGAATATGGCCGGTGTTATTTTGCCTTCGTTTATCATTACAAGGTAGCGTTCGAGTCTTCTTAAATTGAAATTACTGTCGAGTGACTGCATAATGATAGCAGTATCAATGTTTGCTGCAATAAGCTGGTATTCAACTTTTTTGCCGGATGCTTTTCTTTTTAGTAATGATTTACGCGGAAGTATATCGTGAATAATTGCAAGCGAGTCATCATCGAAC
>JBATIA010000549.1:0-2626 GCA_049667415.1 Ignavibacteriaceae bacterium | reverse complement strand
GATATAAGCTGCCATAGACATCCCTCTATTTTTAACCTGAAAGTTCAACCATTATGCCATTCCATTTATAATATTTGCATACAAAATTGACTTTAATTTCAGGTTAAAAAAAAGATATGTATCTAATTGGGCTCCAAAGTGAGAATTGTATCAAAAAGTACTTTTCACTTTGATTGGATTTGTCGGTTTGATAAAATAGGATTAATTTTTATTAAGTACTAAAGGTATCCCATTGTAAAGATAAATTCTTCCCAGGTGTTCATTTATCCAATTCAGTGGTTTTTCATTTCCCTTATTTTTTTCTTTAACATTTACCCGAACAACATTTGGTCTTTCCTGAAGGTTGATAACAGAATCGCAAAATTCCTCGGGTGATAGGCAATGAGAATCATCCAACTCGACGTCAAGAATTTTTTGACGATTGATAATGATATTCCGAGTACATATATGACAAATTTGTGATACTTTATAAGTCAGTGTTACTTCAAAATTTCTCATAACTAAAAAATAATAAAAGTATTAATTATTTCAATAGTACCTTAAATATCCTTTTAATTGAATTGCACTAGATTATAACTATCTTACTATTCCTGGTTATTTCAATAATAAAGTTCTGCTACCACTCATCATTTCCTATCTTCTAAGCTTCTTTTTCTATTGGCTTAGCTAAAATAATACCTTAAATTTGAACTGCAAAAAATCAATCCAAAATATTCCAAATAAATAAGGGAGTTAATTGTGTGTAAATTTAATCTATTATTATTACTGGGATTATTTTCTTTTTTGCTTACAACTATAAAAGCAAACGATGGAAATATTCTACCTTATCCTATTTATCAGCATAAGCTGGCGAATGGGTTAAATGTTGTTTCGGTACCGTTTGATAGCCCCGGATTAGCGGCATTTTATATTGTAGTTCGCGTTGGTTCAAGGAACGAAATTGAGGATGGTGTGACCGGTTTCGCCCATTTTTTTGAGCATATGATGTTCAGAGGAACCGATAAATACCCACGTGAAGAATATAACCGTGTTTTAAAAATGACTGGTGCAGGTGCCAATGCTAATACCTCTTTAGACCGTACTATTTATCACATGACCGGAAATGCAGATTACCTCGAAAAAATGTTTGAAGTAGAATCCGACAGATTTATGAATCTGAATTATTCAGAACATGACTTTAAAACCGAAGCAGGGGCAGTAAAAGGTGAGTATACAAAAAATTATGCAAGTCCTTATCAGCAATTATATGAAAACCTTTTAAACACTGCTTTTGATGCACATACGTACAAACACACAACAATGGGTTTCTTCAAAGATATTGTTGATATGCCCAATCAATATGAATACTCACTTAAATTCTTTAATCGCTACTATAGACCGGAGTATTCTACTATAGTTGTAGTTGGGGATGTAAATGCTGAAAAAGTAAATAAACTTGCTGAGAAGTATTTTGGAATGTGGGAAAAAGGAAATTATTCTGTTGATATTCCTGCTGAACCTGAACAGAAAGAAGAAAGAGTCTTTCATTTGCAGAATGGATCAATTCCTCCTTATATGAGTATGAATTATAAAGGTCCTGCATTCAGCGATACTAAAATTGATATGCCTGCAATTGATGTATTAAACACAATTCTTTTTTCTCAAAATTCTAAACTTTACAAAAAACTTGTTGTTGAAGAACAAAAACTCAGATTTCTCGGCGGTGGAGCTATGGACTCCCGTGATCCATACCTGATAAACATTCAAGCGTCATTTATCAATAAAGATGATTTTCAATATGTAAGAGATGAAATAACAAAGGCTATTGATGAAATCAAGAAAAACGGCGTTGATCTAAAAGTACTTGATGAAACAAAATCAAATCTGAAGTACAGCTATGCTATGGGTATTGATAATCCGGATGCGATTGCAAATTCAATCAGCCATTATATTTACTTAACAGGAGATCCTGAATCACTAAACAGACTGTATGCCTTGTATGATAAAGTATCCGTTGAGGATATTAAAATGGTTGCAGATAAATTTTATATCAATAGCGGCTTAACTATTGCCACCATTTCTGAGGATGAAAAAGGAGGGGTACAATAATGAAAACTTTCATAATTTCACTTCTATTAACCGGTATTATTATGGCACAGGAAGTTGTAGAGTTAAAACAACCTAACTCAGCAAAGCTAATTGTAAAGCTTATGTTCAAAAATGGTTCTGTCTGTGAGCCTGTTGGGAAAGAAGGTTTAACATATACTACCGCTCAACTAATCACTCAAGGTGGAACAGGAGAACTAAGCTTTGGAGATATTCAGGATAAGATATACCCGATGGCTGCGAACTATTATTCTTCAGTTGATAAAGAAGTTACGATATTCACTTTTGAATTTCATAAAGACTGGATGGATCAGTTCTATCCGATTATGATAGGTCTGATAACTAATCCTTCTTTAACCCAGGCTGATTTTGACAGAGTGAAAAATAATCAGCAGGCTTATGTCGATCAGGTTATTCGTGCCTCATCTGATGAAGAGTACAGCAAAAAAGCATTGGAGGATTTTCTATTTCGCGGAACAAATTATCAACATATGGTTGAAGGTAAATCAGCATCAGTTGCCTCAATTACACTTGATGATGT
>JBATIA010000548.1:0-2670 GCA_049667415.1 Ignavibacteriaceae bacterium | reverse complement strand
AAATATATCATACGTTTCACCAGCTTCAGGTCCAAGATTGATGGCAGGTGTTAAATTAAGCACGTTAGTCACGGCATTAGAATCAGTTGTTGCATCAAATGCTTTACTCTGCGCTTCTTCAATAATTGAAGTTGCAATTGATGTTGCCAATACACCATACTGTGCATTATCCCTGATTGACTCATTAGTGAGGTTGAGCGTATTTACTCTTAACACAATAGTTGAAAGTAGAATCATTGCACCCATGGTCATTATCATTTGTCCGGTATTCATTTATTGTTTTCTTTCAATTATTTGATCGAAAAATATTGATCGAATACGTCCATCTTATATGCCAGAAGGCACCGGTAATTTTTTCTAATTCGTTTAGATGAAATATCATTTTCAGTAATTATTTCAAGAAAATTGTGAAGAAATTACTGTCACTATTTGAAAGATCATTCTGAATTGAGACATATTTTTTAAGCCATTTTCACATCCTATTTATGATTTTAGTTGGTTAATAACAGGTATTATTATTACGGAACAGTATACTTTTCGTTTTTCTATAGATTACCTGAATTTTTTCTTTAACTTTTATTGTTTATTTTTTGCTAAATTTCAATCAAAAAATAAGTTGGAGGGTGCAAAATGGCTTTTTCTCTAAATAAAATTATGTTGATAGGTCGACTTGGCAGAGATGCTGAAACCAGGTTTACGACAAATAATGTCTCGGTAACCAACTATTCAATAGCAACCGATTATCGTTATAAAGGGAAAAACGGAGATTGGGTTAACGAAACCACCTGGCACAATATAGTTTCATTTAATCTTTCCGATTACTTCAAAGAGAATCTTAAAAAAGGAAAGAAATTTTATGTCGAGGGTAGACTTACGAAAAGAGATTATACAGATAAGGATGGGAATAAACGATTCAACACCGAAGTTATATCCGAGCGACTGATTCCGCTTGAACCCGCAACGGAGAGCGCTAGTAGTGATGAAGAGGAATCTGTTCAACCCGGTGCTGTTAGCGAAAATGATGATTTGCCTTTTTAGTATTTTGTACTTAAAGCAGAGGATTTAAATTTTCTTGGAGTTTGATTGGTTATATAAGATAATCCTTCTATCAATATTATTGTTGCTTTCTGCATTTTTCTCAGGGTCCGAAGTAGCTTTTTTTACTTTAAAACAAAAAAACTTAAAAGAAGATTTTAAATCTTCGAAGCTTGTTTTCCGTTATGCAAACAACCTTATCACATTTCCGAGAAGACTTCTTATCACTATACTTGTCGGAAACACGGTCGCAAACGTGGCTGCATCAATTATTTCAGTATCGCTTGCGCTGGAAATTGCTGCATTGTATGCAATAAAAATTAATGTAATACTCACAATTCAAATCATTGTAATAACAATAATTATTTTACTCTTCAGTGAACTTCTTCCAAAGGTATTCGCTTCCCGGCATCCTCAATTAGCTATACGAATTATTGTTATACCATTATACATTTTCAGCATTGTAATTTATCCTGTTTCTGAAACAATTACTGAGCTGATAAGAATAACATTTTCAAAACTAAAACTGGATAAATCGAAAACTGCAATTACCGAGAAAGAAATTTCGGACCTTGCACAACTGGGACATGAAAGAGGAACTCTTGTAGAAGAAGAACAAGAAATAATTTCAAGCTTTGTAGACTTTAAATCGGTACTTGTGGCTGAGGTAATGACTCCACGTGTAGATATTATTTCTGTCCCTTTTAATATTAGCAACGAAGAATTGATTGATACAATAAACAAAAGCGGACATAGTCGCTTTCCGGTGTATAAAGAGAATCTGGATAAAATTATTGGGATAGTTCACGCCAAGGACTTACTGCAGTACTTACGGGGCAAAACTTTTCAGGTAGAAGAAACTCTTACAAAAATTGCCAGAGAAGTTTTATTTGTTCCTGAGAGAAAAAAAATAAGTGAAATGCTGCAGGATTTCCAGCAAAAAAAAGTGCATATCGCCATTGTAGTTGATGAATTCGGAGGGACATCCGGGTTGATAACTCTTGAAGATATTATCGAAGAAATTATAGGCGAAATATGGGATGAACACGATCAGGAAGAAAATGCGATAAAAATTATTTCTTCCGATAAAATAAGTGTTCTTGGAAAAGTAGCTGTTTCGGAATTAAATGATTTAATGGGACTTGATTTAATTCCACCAAGCGATGATTATGAAACGATTGCCGGGTTGGTTATAAATCGAGCAGGTGATATACCCAGGGAGGGATATTCCTTTACTCTAAATGATTACAAATTAACTGTTAAAGAAGTATTGAAAAAAAGGATTAAACGAATCGAAATCGATAAAATCTCGAAATCTTAATTTGTTATGAAAAAAGGCTGCTTTTTACAAGCCGTGATCATAGGAACAGTACTTATTGCTGCAGCTGTTTATATAGTCGAAAATAAGCTCGATGAGTGGTTTCTTGAACCTGGTAAAGAACTTCTGCTGACTGAAATTGTGAAGAATTGGGACAATGATTTGAAATATATTTACGAATCGGAGCAAAAGGATTCTTTAAAGAATCTGCTTACATATTATATTGATAATATAAAGTCATTAGACGAACTTACTACTATGGATGAAAAAAGTTTTGTAAATGAATTTGATTTAGTTATTGAGGATAGCCTTATATC
>JBATIA010000547.1:0-11049 GCA_049667415.1 Ignavibacteriaceae bacterium | reverse complement strand
TCCCTGAACATCGTTCGTAACAAGCCAGTCAATTATTTGCTGAGGTGATAAGCCTTCCAGCATTTTATTATGTGCATTTTGCTGGTTTTGTGTGAGATAAGATGCCTGAGTATGAATAGCACCGATTCCTTCAATTACGTCACTTAGAATAAATGCTCCTATTCCTCCAATTGGTCCAACGCAGGAAGCACCAGCGCTTCCTATTTCACCGGTAATAGTGTCAACTGCAACAATTGAAAATGTATCTTGAGAATATATTCTTGAGGGTATTAAAATGATGGCAATTGCTATCACAATTAAATTAAATTTTGTAAGCAAATTCATATATGATCTCCTATTTCCTTTTTAAAACTACCAGAGTGAAGTCATCTCTATAAAATTTTGTGCCCGAAAAGTTATTTGTTGATTCAATGATGTTATTAATTATTTCACTTGCTGTTATATCCTTCGACTTTAAAATAACATTTTTTAGTCTCTCAAATCCAAACTCTTTAGAATCCTTATTGAAAATCTCTGTGACACCGTCGGTATAAAATATAATTTGATCTCCCGGAGCTAATTGTACTGATGCGCTATCAAACTTTGCATCTTTAAGAATATTTAAAGAAGGTCCGCCCGTCTCGAGAAATTCCAATTGACCATTTGCTCTTAATAACACCGGAGGATTATGCCCACAGTTAGCATATGTAAGAACGTTGTTTTTGTAATTTAATTTTCCATAAAATGCAGTAATAAAATCCCTCTTTCTACTCACTTCAGGAATTTGTTCATTTAACAAATTCATTATCACATCAGGTTCACTATTCAATTTTAATTGGTTACGAAGCATTGCACGAAATGCTGCCATTATTAAAGCGGCTGGTATTCCATCACCCGAAACATCTGCAATAACAATTGCGAGATTGTTTTCATCCAAATTAATATAATCATAATAATCACCGCCAATCTCGTAAGTAGGGATACAAACTCCTGCCAGATCATATCCTTTAAGTTCAGGAGGTTGAGCCGGTAAAAGACTTGATTGCACATCCTTCGCCATCTGCATTTGCTCTTCTAATTTTTTCTTTTCCAGAATTTGGTGATGAAGAATTGCTTTTTCTAAAGAGATGGCAGCAGCATCGGCAAAGAACTGAAGGATCTCAAGATGATGAGAATCGAATGCAGCGAGTCGGTCACTTTCTACATCTAATGCACCAATTGCTTCGTTGTTTTTAATAATTGGAACTGCTACTTCAGAAAGTGTTTCTCTCCTGCCGATAATGTAACGCTTATCTTTCCGTACATCATCAGTAATCAGGCTTTCTTTTGATCTAATCACGTACCCTATTATTCCTTTCCCTTCCCGTAGCATCTCGTCAGATTCAACAGGATGTTCTTCATACCCGCGTTTTGCCACACCTCCGATCATTTGTCCCGGGTAGTGAAAATCGGGATGTTCGATATGTTCGCTTAAAACAAATATCCCGGCAGCATCATAATCAATAACTGTCTTTAGTGCATCCAGCAAATGATTGAGGATTACGTTAAGATCGAGAGTATCTTTAATTTTAAAAGATATATCTCTTAATAGTTGATATTTATCTTCAGCAGAAAGTTCGGAACTCTTTTGCATTTAATTGGGAACTTTATAGTGATTGTATCTAAAATTAAACGGGTAAGCATTCATATCCAATCTTGAATAAGAAAAAAGAAAAATTGCAGATGTTCAATAATACTTAACATTAATTCTTACACTTCTGTCTCTTCCTTTATCATCAAGGCAGGTAATCTTTAAATCTTTTTCTTCAGGATTAAAGAAAACTCTTTCACCGGGCTTACACTTTTTATAGAACTTGTCGTTCACATACCAGAAGTGGTTTTTTACCCTGCTATCCGATGCGGCAAGTAAAAGAATTTCCTGCCTCGAATCTTTTTCAAGGAAATATTCATAATCTTCGGAAGGAGATAAAATTTTCGGACCACCTTCTGCAAACTTAGCTGTACAATCTGAATTATGCTGAGGTGGGATACGATAATCGTGCTTATTCTGAGAGAGCCAAACTGTTAATTCAGGTTGATAAACAGGATAAACAATTTTTTTATATCCTGACGAAGGTAAACATCCAGTGCAGTATTGAACAGTTTCGTCCAGATTAACATAAACTGGTTTGTGAATGTTGCAGAATTCGTTGTGTGATTTATTTTTTATTGCAAAATCACGAATAACACTTGTGCAATAATGACCTGGAAGCATTCCGCTTTCGCTGCAAACTTCCCTTACATACAATTCATTTGGAATCTCAAACCATTTAACATCAGAGTTATAGTCTATGGCATTAAATAGGTCAAATAATAATGGAACAGCGACTTCAGCACCGGATAGGTTTGGCGAACCAACTCCGTTAAAGTTTCCCATCCATACACCAATTGTGTAGTTTGGATTAAAACCAATTGCCCATGCATCTCGCTTACCATAGGATGTTCCGGTCTTCCAGGCAAACTTTGGCAGTTTCGAGTAATTGGAAAGTTCCGCTATATCGTTTCTATTAATTCCCGAAAGAATATTTGCGATTAAATATGATGATGATTCAGAAAATATTTGTTCACCATCATCTTCATTTTCATTCGAGATAAAATTAAGAGGATAAAGTTTTCCCTCTCTAGCAAAAGCAGTAAAGAGCCTGGTCAATTCCTGAAGATTTGCTCCGCAGCCGCCAAGAATTAGTGATAGTCCAAGTTTGTTTTTCTGCTTTTGAATTTGATTTAATCCACAGCCTTCAAGTAAATTAATAAAATTATTCAATCCGACTTGCTCAAGAAGCTTAACTGCCGAAATGTTAAGTGAATTAACCAAAGCAAATTCGGTTGTAACATTTCCGTAAAACTTAAGATCATAATTCTCAGGCTGGTAACCATGAAAATCTGTGGGAATATCTGCAGATTTCATTTGAGGAGTTAAGTTACCTTCATCAAAGGCATAAGCATAAAGAGCAGCCTTTAATGTAGAACCGGGGGAACGAATTGCTGTTATTCCATTAACTTGCCCGAACGAGCCTTCGTCAAAAAAATCTGCAGAACCACAATATGCTAAAACTGATGAATTTTTATTGTCAATCACCAGTACAGCACCGTTTGTAATTCCTTTATAAAAAACTTTTCTTACGTTTCGAAGCAATATATTTTCTGCTGTTTGCTGGATTGAAAGATCGAGAGTTGTGTTTAATATATTACCGTTAAAATTATCTTTTACATAATAACTGAAGTGAGGAGCAATTACCGGAATTGCGTATCGGTTGTTTTCTATAGGTTCATCGAGGGCATCTTTTAAGTCTGCAAATGAAAATATTTCTTCTTTACCGAATTTTTTAATCCAGTAATTTCGTTTTATTTCTATTGGATTTTCATTAATTGTTGTCATTCCAGCTTGTTTGGAATCCGACAGTTTTAAATTTTTTTCAGATTGCCGAGTCGCTTCGCTCCCGGGAATGACATAGTTACCATCAGTAAACGTATTCCTCCGATCCAAACGGAGAGAATTTGGATCGTTTGGAATTACAGCCAGTGTTATAGATTGTGAAAGACTAAGTTTCCCCGGCGGTCTGTTAAAGTAAATGTATGAGGCCGACTTTACCCCTTCAATATTGCCACCGAAAGGAAGCAGACTTAAATAAAGCTCAAGTATTTCTTCCTTTGAATATCTTATTTCAAGCTGCGTTGCACGAAATATTTCAGCAAGCTTATTAAAATGGGTCCGCTTTTTTGGTTCGAACATCCTGGCAACCTGCATGGTAATTGTAGATGCACCTGATTTAATTTTACCGGTCGTCATATTTTGGTAAATCGCACGAACAATTGAAACTGGATTTATCCCAAAGTGCCAGTAGAACCAGCTATCTTCTTTTTCAACTATAGCTTTAATTAGTTCTGGAGAGACTTCATCTAACTCTGTTCGCAATCTCCATTTATCATCACTGGTTAAGTAAGCAGTGAGTAGAGTTCCATCCTTTGCGTGAATTTCCTTTGAAAACACTTTTCGTTTTGGTAGTGGAAATAGTAAATCCAATACCATAAAAAGAAGCAGGATTGTAAAAACAATCTTTACCGTTTTGGAATATTTTTTTATTAACTCAAAGTGCATGATTATTAATTATTATTGTCATTGCGATCCTAACTTTAGTCGGGAGAATCAATCCAAAAACCATATAGATTGCTTCGTCATCCGGCAATTGCCGGATTCCTCGCAATGACAGTTCTGCATTATTCGCCTAATCTTTGTAACACTTTCACAACACCAGCTCCGTGATAGGAATGATATTCCTGATCGTACATAGCTTCGGCACCAATTACGGGAAGCTGATATGTTCCCTGGTTTACAACCCGAAGCAGGTAATAGAATTCATTTGTTTTATTTCTAACTAAGTTTGTAAATAACAATAATCGATCGTCTCGTATATCCATATATTGCACGTTTATCGGGTTTTTAGGAATCCATTTCAATTCGGTAGCAGGATTAAGTCTCGGATTTTCAATTTCAAATCCTGCCGGAATTAAATCTGTGATCACTATATTCTCAGCATTTCTATCAAATCCGGTTAACTCAATCTTACAGACAATCAATTCTCCTTGATAAAATCTTCTATCAGTAATTGATCTTCCTGTTTTATAACTATAGAAAGACCTTCTGATCTGTAAATACGAGTCTTCTTCTTTTATTTTTTCATTCACTTTAACACCCTCAGCACTCCAGAAATAATATACTTCACCATTACCGTTTGCTTTTAGCGTAATGTTTTCAGAGTTTAATTTTTCATCTGAAACAGTCAAATCTTTTCCAGAGAAATTATTGATTGAATTTCCATCAACAAGAATATCAACTGTAACATTAGCATCAGCATTTAAGCTTGCTGCTTTACCAAGAGCAAGGAAAGCAAATGATCTTTCCTGGGTTGAATACATTCGATCTGCATTTTGAGAAAGGTATTTGATTATTACCGGCACCTGTTTGTTCGTTGGTTCAACTTCCAAAAGAACATTCAGCATAATTGCATTTGCACGAATATCCGAATCAAAGCTGCCGCCAGTCAATCTATCAGTCTTTTCAGGTTCGAATGCACCAGGAACAATTTCGTAATAAGAATTCCATCTGCCGATCAGTGCATAAGAACCAGCAAGCATATAAAGCATATCCTTTGACACAAGATGAGGTCTCGCTTTGTAATAATTCATAGTTGCTATGTCTCCCTCACCGGCAAGAGCGAGAACATAAAGAGAGTAAAGAATTTCTTTTTTTGCAATTTTTCTGATTGTTCTGCCTGTTTGCGAATAAGTAACATAATCAAATGTACTTTGCTCTTTTGCTTTCTGAGCTAAATACCTTGTTAGTTTTTTAAGCACATTCTCTGAAACATTAAATCCCGCCTTCTTTGCTTCAACTAAAAAGTGTGCAGCATAAACAGAACCCCACCAGCTTGTTTCAGTCCCTCCCTGCCAGTAAGCAAGCGAACCATCGTACAATTGCATTGATTCAATCTTGCGGATTCCCTCTTTTACATAATAAACGGGATTATTGGATCTATACAGTTCAGGGGCAACGAGCTTTGCCAGATCTTCAAAGTAAAGTTGTGGGAACAATTTCGAGGTAGTTTGCTCGATGCATCCGTGAGGATACCCGACAAGATACTTTAATTGCCTGGCAAACTTTACTGCAGGAAATTTACTGATAGTTAGAGTGGTTGTCTGTGTTCCTTTCAAAAAGTTTTTTGGTATATCGACTTTAATTTCTTTACCTGCCCCTATGGTACCCGAACCGGTTTCAACTATGAGTGGAGAAATCGGTCTGACAGCAATATCAATTTCCTCTTTTATATTTGCCAGTCCTGTTGTCTCAAAAATAATTTTTCCGGCCCCAACCTGAGATTGAGCAAGTATTCCGAAGGTGACACTACCTGTTGAATTTGGTTCTATCTTCAAGGATTTTTTTGTCGCGGATGTAATCTTCAATGGACCATTGACTTTTAAAGTGACCTCCACGTTTGCAGCTTTATCAGTAGTATTGATGATCGAAACCGGTGTAACAAGTGAATCATTAACTGCAAGAAACCTTGGTACCTGTGGTTCAATAATTAGATCATCTGCTACTTTCATTCGCTGTTCAGCTGATCCGAATCGCGAATCGGTATAAGCGACCGCCATTAAACGTACTTCCCCATTGAATTGCGGAATGTTTAGCGAAAGAGTCACGATTCCATCACTATTTGTCTTTTTAATTCCGCTCCAGTAAGAAAGAAGCTTGAATCTTTTTACTGAAACCGGGTTGGTTCTTTTCTGAAGCTGTTGCTCCATCATATCACCACCACCAGGCGATGAACTAATGGAAGCAATTTCGGGAAGAAGAAGCTTGTAAAGATCATAACTATCGACCATCAATGGGCGCTTTGCATACATAAAACCATAAGGATCTGGTGCAGAAAAATTTGTTATCTGCAGAATACCTTCATCTACGGCAGCAAGTGTAACAAAAACATTTTGCTGAGCTTCTGTCTTGATTGTAATCTGCTGAGTTGTATTTGGTTTTATTTTTTGTGGAGATGAAATGGAAACCGGAAGCTTGTTTTTGCTTTTCACAACTTTCATTGAAGCAAAACCATGACCTACCAGAAACGGTGCAGTATCATCTTTGCTATGCTTTTTGAATAGTGTCGCTGTTACATAAACGTTGGGCATAAGATCATCATTCAGCGGCAGTTCAAGCTCCGCCGATTTGCTATCTACATCAATATACTTATAAGAGTAAACACTCCCTCTTTCCATTGTTACAAGCAGCTTACCGGAGAAAGGACAGGTGAAAAGAACTTTTGCTTTTTCACCCGGTTCATATTGCTCTTTATCAAAAACAATTTCAACCCTTCCTTCTTTGTCAACTTCAAAAGAGCCGGCTGTTGAAGTGCCCCAGCCGTAAGCATAAAAAGTATTTTTTTCATAATCGCTGCTGCCGTTTTTAAATATCCTTAATTCGTACCTTCCGGATTTTGAAACCATAAAAGTAAATTTTGTAGGCCCGTTTATTGATACATCTTTTTCCCATTCATTAACTTCTTTTTGTTCAGATGTATAGTAGTATCTGTTATTGTAGTCTTTTTTAAGTACAGTCTGCCATTCATAACGGACAAGTTTAGCTTTTGCAGAGAAATTGTTCATTTGTTTATCGTTTTGATCAACTGCCACAAGATTGAAATTAATGTTTTCATTTACTCCATAATAGTAGTCAGATGACTTGATCCCTACGAAATAATCTTTAGGATAAACATCAAAACTTGCAGAACGAGTAATAGTTCTTCCGGTAAGATCGAATACGCTAACATAAGCAGTCCCGGTTATAACTCCTTTGCTCTGTAATTCGGTAGGAATACTGTATTGAATTTTTGTCTTTCCTTCGGAGTCCAGTTGCCCTTCGAGAAAAGTATGATCAATAGTTGTATTTGTGATAGATGAGTTTGAAAAAGTATACCCGGGATAATTCTTACTCAGGAAAGATTTATGATTTAATTGAATATCTGTTTCATATTTCATTTCAGCCGCAGGGGCACCAAAAAGAAATTCAGCAGCTACATCAATTGTAACTTTTTCACCTGGTTTGGTTTTTTCTTTATTTGATTTAACGTTCAACCTGATTTTATCCGGAACAAACTCTTCGACTTTGAATTTGTAAGAACCCACCAGTTGTTTACTTCCGGTGTAAACATCTGCTGAGTAACTACCGGTTTGAGAATATTCCGGGAGAGTGAATGAGAGTTCAAACGATCCTTGTTCATTTAAATCTTTTTTATACTCTTCAAAAACTTTTCCGGTTGGAGTGATTATTTTTGTTATTAATGGAATATCTTTTACAATTTTTATTTTGTCATTTCTGACGATTGCTGAAATATTGACTTCTTCGCCAGGGCGATAAATATCCCTTGGTGAATATAGAAACACATTAAAATCGGCGGCATACTGTGTTCTGCCCCCAACATCAAAACGGGAGGTCTCAATACCGGTTTCTCTTAAATCTATGTAATTAAAATCTTCTTCCTTTTCTGCTACAACCAGTCTTGGAGAAAATCCTTCTGTCTTTTTCTTAACATCTTTAAATATTACAACACCGTTTCCATCTGTTTTTCCAGTAAGAATGGTTTGATTATTCGTAGAGATAATGGTTACTTCAGCATCAGACACGGGTTCTGCACCACTAATACTATTTACAAATACATAAATTTCATCATTAGAAAATTTTGAAATTATCCCAAGATCAGATATAGCTACCATCTTCGAAGCACTTCTCCATCTTTCTTCAGATGAGCGTACGGAAACTGTATAAATTCCTTTATATTTTTGTCCAAGTGCTTTGTTCAGATTAACTGTGAAACTTTTTAACCAGTTTTGACCCTGGGGTAACTTAATTTTTTCTTCGTATAGTGTTTCCCCAAAATCACCAACATAATATTGCGGATTGTAATAATCATACTCGTATTCATCATAGTAGTAATAATATCCATACTGATTAAGAAAATGCAGAATGTTGTTTTTAAAGACCTGGGATACTTCAATTTCGACTTCACTAATATTTACAGAGTTTACTTTCAAATTCTCTTCGCCACCCAGCATCAAATATTTGCCTCGCTTATCTGCAAAGTTGATAGAGGGATCAACATTCACCATCGAAACTTCCTGCTCATATTCGAACTCAAGCTTACCGCCATATAAACCTGGCAGACCTTTTTTAATTTTTAATTCAACAGTTTGAACATTTCCCAAATCAGTTTCTATTCGCAGTACATTTCCGCTAACAGAAAAATTAAGTTTTTTTGCCGGCTCAGTAGTGATGAAATCTTTCAGTATTTTATCATCAACAGTTTGAGTAGTTGCAATTTCGATCCAACCGTTGCTGCCATCAAATCCTGCTGTTACATTTGTTATTGCTAATTCCGTAATTGGCGGAAGTTTTACTTCGAATTTTCTAGCTTCTTTTAAACCTTCTTTCCCGATAGCAGAAACAAGGTTTTCCTTTACTCTAACGGAAAAGAGCTGTTCTTTATCCGTCTGTTGCACCTCTCCAAAATTTATTGCGATAATATCAGCACTTTGCTCTGTAACAATCTGAAAATCACTGATCTCTGCGCCTGCTCTTTTAACTTCCAAAAAGTCTCTTAACGATTTTGGATCAACAGGATAGTTGAAATGAATATTAGCTTGCACACTCAATTTGTAATCCTGGTAAGGAATGTTCGTCCAGAAAAAATCGACTTTGGTTACATCAAAGTAAGGCGTGTGAAAATTGTATTCTTCAAAATCAGGGGAAAATTTCGTGTTGAATAAAACGCTTTTATTTATTGTTGCAGTGTAACTTTGAATTGGATCTAATGGTGCATCGGGAGAAAAAACTAACATGCTCGGTGAACTCCACTTAAACTTTCCTTCAATTGAAGGCTTAAATGTTACGTACTCTTCATCCAGCCATTTATCTTGCATATCTGCCGGTGCTAAGTCTTCAGAAAACTCGATTATAAAATTTGTCAGATTCTGAACTTCACCGGTTGGAGTGAATGACTCGACTTTTACTGTGTTGCCTGGTCCACAACTGATTAGTAAAATGACTGAAAGAATTATTGATAGATTTAGAAGATATGATCGCATGTCAGCCTCCTGGAAAAGTGCAGATAAATGTTTAGGTTAAAATTATTTAATTATAAGGAAAGAAAGAATTAAGAATTCTTAGAGAAGTTACTGTACTGTACAAAAAAAACCCTGCCTTTAGTTCAAAAGGCGGGGTCAATAAACGATTTGCATTTTCATTTACTCCATATAAGATTAAAGAACCTCTAACGGTTCTCAAAATCCCTTAAGCACCATCCTAAAGCCCAGCCTGAGTCAACATTAGTATAATATTCTGTGCATTGATGAGGTTGATCAACCAGCAACTCAATATCATCATTTTCCACATATGTGTTAATAGTATTTACCACTTTATTTAAAAATTCTTCAGCCACCTTCCAACCGGTGTTGTTATCTTTAAAATAAACCATACAAAAATGTTCTTGTAGTTCCTGCAAATATGGTATCCAACTGGATCCGCCATCACTAGTCATCAAAACTGAACAGTAAATTTCTGCACTCCATAAATAATTATTGGGTGCAATTTCATTTTCTGTCCTTGCAACCGGTAACCAACTCTTTCCACTGTCATTTGTCTTAAGAGTTTCCTGTAATTGTGATTCAGCAACACCAATATTTGAGTCAAAAAACTTTATCGAATATATTTTGGTTCCTGTAGTTGGCGCATCTTTCCAATAAAACTGGTTTTGACAAATTACAAACAGTGAGAGAAAAAAAAGTAGAATAGTCATTTTTATTAGAATTTTCATTTTATCCTCCTGATTTAAAGTGCCCTGCCTTTAATTAAAAGGCAGGGTTAATTTGGAGATTGCATATCTCTTTCATTCCATTTATGAGCCAGGATCTCCTGCTGATACCCATCCATCGCGGATTTTTAATTGCATCGATGTCATTTTCAGTTCTTTTTCATTTACCTGGAACTTGAAAACAATATCAAGAGGAGCGGGACATGCGTATTTAACTTTGAGAGTTTTAGCAAACAGATAAACCTGTTCATTCAGATCTGAGGTATAAACCATGTCTTCAGATGCATTTTGAACTATCCACACATTGTCATTTCCTGGAGTGGTGCATGTTATTTTGGCATTAACATACATACTTACCTTAAATGCTGATTGTGGTGCCGGGGGTGGTGCGTCGAAGTAGACCTTTTCAATCGCATATCTGATAGTACCATCTATTTCAGCAAACTGGTCTACTGACTGACTTGGAACCTGAATTGGACCTTTAAGATCTATCACTTCGGGGAGTGAGTTAATCCAATCTTTGCTTGCAAAATTTTCTGTGTAAAGGGAGCCAAAGTTATCTTTATTATCACTAACCACTGGATCGGTGATAGAGCTCTGGCATCCTGCAAAGAATGCAAACAAAAGAGCAACGAGAGAGACGACTAGGGTTTTCATTTTATCCTCCATAATG
>JBATIA010000546.1:0-2111 GCA_049667415.1 Ignavibacteriaceae bacterium | reverse complement strand
GTTATTTGTATGAGCTTCTGCGCCGTTTTCAGCATGAAATATAATTAACGCTGGTGCTCCTCTGGAAATTCTATCACCATATTCAAGTTTATAATTACCAAGTTTTGAAATAGGATAAAGATGGTTTTTAACAGTATTAAATGTTTCTTTTCCTGCTATTCTTTTTGTAAAAAACGAAGCTATAGGATTTTCTATCATAGAAACAATACCATCCATGAATTTAGAAATATATGGCAGAGATTCTTCTATTTTTTTCCTGTTGTTAATTACTGTTATTTGAACCTTCTCAGGATGAGAACCAAAAGGAGCGTACCAGACAGATTCCAGTATTTTTTGTATCAACTCATCGGGCACAGGTTTATCCTTGAAATTTCTTACTGATCGTCGGGCACTTAAGAAGTTTAAGAATTCTTTCTCGTTAACATTATATTCAGGAAGATCAAACAGATCTTCTGAATAGGATACTCCATCAATCTGAACTGCCTTTGATCGGCAGATAGCCATACACTGACCGCATTTCAGACAGATAGATTCCCGTTCAGCTATAAAAATAGTTTCATCTTGGGAATTAGCTTCAATACAATTACATGGGCATACCTTAATGCATAATTTACAATGAGAACAAATTTCTTCATTTATATAGTTTTTCATATAAATATCCCTATTTTATCTTTTTTAGGAAATTGCCAATAAAAGAGCAAGTTTCAATTGAGTAGTTCAGGCTTTTTGACTGTTTTTCCAAGGAAAAAGAGAAAATTGAGACCTCGCCACAGGTTCCAGATCACAGCTATTAAAAAGAAGTATCTCATAGTAACTCCTTTATTAACTCCTACTTATTTAAATGTGCAGTATTAGGCGCGGTGCCTTTTCTGTAAAATTCAAATATGCAACAATCATCACCTTTGGCAATTGTACACATTCTTCTGAATTCGCAGTTCACATCCTCTTCAATTACTGGATAGCCAGCAAGATCATGATCACAGCCAAACCTGCCCAGCTCTGGCGCACCTAATTCGCCAAATAATTTAACATTGGCACAGGTTGTGACATTGATAGTCAGCTTATCCGTTTCATCTTGATAGCTTTCCATATGCCAGGTACCATCTTTTGTTGTGCGTTCAAACAACGCAATATTCATTTTTTTAAAATTATCAAACACATCACCTTCACATCTAACTAGGTCATCAACTTGGTATATTAAACCCATGGATGTTTTTGCGATTTCATTCATCACGTTTGTTTTGAAAAACTCATATGCTTCTTCTCTGCCAAGCCTCTTTGCCAGGGCTAAAAACATCCCGGAAAATGTAAACAGTTCCTTTTCAATGATCTTACTGATATCAGCTGCTTTTCGTCGTGTTTCATGATTTTCTTTCTTCAATTTTAATTGAATAAAGAAAGTGTCCTTGAATATGCCGAGCATACCAAAGAAACCAAATTGTTTTCGCAAGGCACGAAACATTATTTTCGATTGTTCTTTTACTGCTTCTTTGGGCATTTCTAGCGCTGCGCCATATTTTTCCAATTCCTCTACTTTCATGACTTCTCTCCTGCTTTATTGCATCTTTATTTTGATGAAATACGACTTAATAAATCATTAAAATTTGGGGTATTAATAGAAGTTTTATTTATTAAGGCTTTAAAATCATTACCCAGTTCAAGCATCTCATCTTTAGCTGCAATAACATGCATCATCATTGCCACTTCGGCAAATTTTGAATTAAATACTTGCTGTAAGATCTTGATCAGCATGAATTCTGGAAACCATTTGAAGAATGTTAATTTAGGATTGTAACTTTTTTTGTAACCCAATGATTTTAAGACTTTGCTGCATTCATTTACGGCGCGAATATATTTTCTTATTGTCTCTTTATCCTGAGCCAGCTTGTAATTATCTCCGGCTTTTAAAAGAGCGCCAGCAACGGGATTGATAAAAGCTACATGATACTTTAACCAGCTGTCAATATCATCAACCACTTTGACCGGGACCTCAGATGACTCGAATAATTGTTTTATTTGGACAGTTCTGTCTTTTACAATCCCATCTTTTTCGCCAAGTGTTATTGATAATCGTTTTCCATTTGGCTGCTCAGAATCTACATAATGGGCAA
>JBATIA010000545.1:0-1711 GCA_049667415.1 Ignavibacteriaceae bacterium | reverse complement strand
CTATTGGAAGTGCAAGCTCTTGTTACTCCTTCAAATTATGGCTATCCACAAAGAGTAAGTAACGGATTTGATCAGCGAAGGCTTTCAATTCTTCTTGCAGTAATTGAGAAGAGAGCTAACGTTCGTGTTTCAGCTACAAATGTTTTCGTCAACATTGCCGGAGGAATTCGCATAACCGAACCTGCGGCAGATCTTGCAGTTTGTGTTGCTATTGCTTCAAGCCTCACAGAAAAAGTCGTTGACAACCAGGCAATTATACTTGGTGAAGTTGGACTCGGCGGAGAGATAAGAAGCGTTGGACATATTGATAAAAGAATTCAGGAAGCAGAAAAATTAGGATTTCAGCACGCCATAATTCCTACCGGAAACAGAAAGGAACTTAAATCATCAGGCAATATTTCTATTGAATCTGTTGAAAATCTAGACCAGGTTGTAAAGAACCTTATAAAAATCCCCTCCCGATCTTAATAACTTTACTAAAAATATTAAAGAAATGTAGGTTTTGACCAAAAATCACCTACTGCATTAAATAAAACTCGAATCAAATACGCATTGTGAAATTCGGAAGTTTTCCTATTTTTATATGTGGCTTTTGCCATAATGTTGTTTAATTACTAATAGAGGTCTCTTGTGAGCAAAAAACTTTTTGTGGGAAGTCTCCCATGGGCAGTCAACGACGAAAGTTTAAAACAAGCTTTCACCGCATATGGTAAAGTTGTTTCTGCCACTGTTGTAGTTGATCGCCGGTCTGGACGATCTAAAGGATTCGGATTTGTGGAAATGGAAAACGATTCCGAAGCCGCGGCTGCTATCGAAGCACTTAATGGTTCTGAACTTAACGGCAGGAACATTGTTGTAAACGAAGCAAAACCAAAAGAATAAAATATATACTGGCATATTTTGTTTGTTCAAGCGCTCACTTTTCGGGCGCTTCTTTATTTTAAATCTTTTTAAAACGCAAACGTATTTAGACTAATCACAAAGTTGTTACTTCCCAGATAGTTTAACTTCCAGGCAAACTCAAGCTGGAATGGAATTATTCCCTGCCCCAGTCCAAAACCAATTTCGTAAAACGGCTTGTCAAATGTTTTTATTTCAACAGGAAGAAGTGCGGCTGATTTATCTCCAATTTCTGTAATTGCTGTGTTGAAGAAAACATTTAGAGTTATCTCCCAATCCTTAAATCCCGGAACTTTCAGCAGCTTGAATATTTCATCACGAAAGTTGTACTCAAGATTCATTGTAGCGACTCTTTCTCCGAATATTTCATTCACTTTCAAAGTCCTGAATGTAAATGATTTTGACAGCAGATTTATATTTCCCGGTAAGGCGTACATATCCTGGTACGGAAGCGCACCAACATTATACATTCCGAACAAATCCAGATTGATGAATGAAGAACGGTATGTTGGTATGAAATTATTTATGTATAAGCGATATGTTGTAAAATTCAGATCACTGCTTAACCAGTCTTTATTTGAATGGGTCACATCGCCTTCAAAGGTTGAATAATAATTTCCTGAGGAAACTCTTCTCCGGAAATATCCATCCTCAATTTAATCTCTGAAATCAACTTTGAATCCGGCAGTAAGTGCATTTATTGTTGCTTCATAAATATTTGGATTAGCCGGATATTCTTTATCCTTCTTGAAGAATGAAAAATCTGTATTGTTCTGTGCACTTTTATCTTTTCTGTTTAGAAATCCTGCAC
>JBATIA010000544.1:0-11277 GCA_049667415.1 Ignavibacteriaceae bacterium | reverse complement strand
GCTCGGTAGTGATTACGTACTGACTGTTCCTTACGTTTCCGTTAGGAACGTTATCAGAAGCAATTACACTCACATCATAATTACCCAACAACGTTGTTACCAGAGTTAAAGTATATACACCATCTCCTACATGCGTTAAAGGACCAACAACAATTTGACCATCTGGAGCTGTAACCTGTATACCAATTAAAGCATCGGTAATCGGTTCACCAACAGTTTTGGTGTCATCGCCAGTCTCGCTTGATTCCCCTCCCTGCCTAAGCATTGCAGTAAAGACAACTTCTTCAGGTATAGGATTATTATTTTGATCATTGGTTAAAATGTATCTTTCCTGATCCGTAGAGAATTCAAGCACCAAATCAGCTTCATTAGCCATATAAACTCTTAGGGGCTCGGTAGTATCAGGCTGAGTAACTTCTAATATGGCGTATTTCCAGGCACCGATTCCAGGGTTATTAACCTTGAAAAACTTATAAGGTTTATTGAATTGTGAAACACCATGATAACCATCGAAGAATTCAACTCCATATTCAGGGAATGATTGGTAATTATCCTCGGTTATTGCACCTGGAGGAACGACCGGATTGTTTTCATCGAAAGTTACACCCGGAGGCAGTACTACAAGGTCATATTCACTTCCTTGCCATTGTAGACCCAATTCAAGGGTTCCACCTTGCCATTGTAGTCCACCTTGCCATTGCAGTCCACCCTGCCATTGTAGTCCACCCTGCCATTGCAGCCCACCTTGCCATTGCAGTCCACCTTGCCATTGCAGTCCACCCTGCCACTGTAATCCGCCCTGCCATTGCAGACCACCCTGCCATTGCAAACCCGGTTCATTAGCAAAATATTCACTTGTAATCTCTTCAGATAAATAGGAAATCTGTACGCCTAGTAAACGAAGCCAAATGATATTTACAGCGGTACCTATTTCGGTAGTGCTCGCCATTTCGTAATACTCTCCGTTCGTTTCGTTTGCTAACCAGCTCATTAAGTCCTGGCTTTCATTTAATCCCTCAAATCCCAAAGTGAAAATTCGTATATCCGGATCAATATTCAGTTCTGTAATTAAAGAAAACGGAGAAATTTCACCCGCACTAAATAAAATAATTACTTTCTTGTTTGGTGAAGTAGCAGAAAATAATTGTTCAGCAGATGATATTCTTTCTGCAAGATTTCCGGTAGCGTTGGGTACTAAAACATTTAAGCTATTTAGTTTTGAAGTGAAATCGTTCCCAAGACCCTCTGTAACAGAACCATTTACCCAGCCCACATTATCACCAAGTCTTAACTTATAAACAAGTTCCATTGCGGCACTTCTTGAAGGAGCGAAACCGTTAAGGACATCTGGTGATGTGAAATTAGTTGTACCATCGAAGACTAATACAATATCGTAATAAACATCACCAAGATTATTGTAAATATAGTTTATTCCTCCTATATCATATTTTGTTATATCTAATTGATTAGCAAACCACTCCGGATCGGAAGGACCTGGATGCAAACTGTTCTTATAAGTTTCACCATTAGCAATTCGACCATAAAGTGTAGCTTGCTCATTATTATTTTTCATTTCAAGCACATAACTAAAATCACCCGGGTTATAAAGATCAGCCAACCCTGAATAATGCCCTATTTCATGCGTTGCAACATTTTGAACATCCAGAGCATTCGGGTCCCCGGCAGTGTCCCAATAAAAATGCTCACCAGTAACGAGCGAAACAGGATCTCCATTGAAAGCTATATCAATATCAATCATCTGACCGTTTAGTGCGTTGTATCGGGTTCTTGTTATCGCAACAACATTTGTTGGTGCTTCCGTTATTGTTTCCCATTCGCTGGTAGTTGGAATCCAAACAATATTATTAATTCCGTCAGCGTTTCCACCCCATACTTCAGAATTAGAATAATAGTTACGTGTATAATTAATTTGTTCCAAAGCACTCCAAGTATTAAAACCGTTTTGAACCTCATCATCATAACCGAGGTTTGCCACAGAATTCGCAACCTGATAATCACCGTTTCCATCCCGCCAATGAAGGGGAACACCAGCGAGTGTTTTATTTACTAAATAATGGTCGCCTTCATCAGTAGCTCTTTCAATAGAGAAAGAAAACTCAGAGGTGCTTAGTGGATTGCCGCTGATGTCGAGTCTCGTTGCTGCAGCACTAATTACTTCTCCATCCAACTCAGGCATAACAGCATCTTTTAGATTAGCAAGAAAATCCGCATTGCTTGTAATATCAAAATCATCAACTGTTAACTCAATTTCGCCCAGAAAACGCTTTCCTTCTCTTGTGCTACTTGTACTTGAATTAGCAAAAAACTGAATTTTATAATTGTCGGGAGTGCTGTTAAGTGTTCCGGATACAGCTGTCCCGCCTTTTATTTCAGGCAAAGCAGACTCATCCTGCCAGGTGTACATTGTGCTTAGTGCTGGGTATTGTTGTGAATCATTTGTTCCCACAGCTAACTCAATTCCTAAAGTAGTGTTATCATAAATAGAGTTATTAAGAATTGAATTGCTATTGCCAGACTGAACGAATACACCGGAAGCACCGTTATTATAAATCTTTTGGTTGCTAACATTATTTCCAACACCATTAATAATTATTCCATTACCTGAGTTTTCATGAATTTCATTCTGCTGATTTAAAACCATACCAGAAGTATAAATATTAATTCCGGCATTGGTATTTCCTGAAATTGTATTAGCCGATAGAATACTATTATTCCCACCAGGATTTATTAAGACACCAACACCGCCGTTATCAGAAATTATTTGATTACTAACGGTATTTCCACTTCCATTAATATTTATACCATCACCTAAATTATCGGAGAAAATGTTTCCCTGAGTTAAAGTAAAATTAGAGGCATTTAATTCTAACCCGACAGTATTTTCTGAAATTGTGTTGTTTGATAAAATTGAACTTCCGGCGTTACCAGAGATGTTAACACCAATACCGGAATTGGAAAAAGTATTATTATTAATATTGTTGTTGGGAGAACTAACAAATACGCCGGCGATTTTATTTGATTCAATATTGTTTCCACCTGTTGAAGAGAGTGTTAAACCATAACCGGAAGTACTGTTTAATTCAAGTCCACGGATAGTACTTCCTCCACCAGTAATGGTCAAACCACCGAAAGCTCCGCCCACTATAACAAGAGGTGAACCAGAATATCCATTTTGGCTGGTTGCATTTAAAAATACTTGTTCGGTTATGTTTGGTAAAGCTGTGCCTGGTTGAATTATGTGAGGTGCTGAACCGGGTATGTAGAAAAATATTGTCTGGTATCCGGCAAGAGCATTTGCTTCCTGGATTGCAGATCTTAGAGTAACATTACCACCACCCGCATCGGCTATTCCATCACCGGGATTTAAATCGGGTGCATCTCCCGTAGAATTTACAACAAGTAATTGAGGGTGTTTGCTATTTACAATCTGATTAATGTTATCAACGCGAAGGTGATTTTTATAATTTGATAAATCATTTAAAGCTTTTAAGCCGTCGTAATAGGAAAATTCTGTAAAAGACCATCGTCCTCTTAAATACTGTGCAAGTGACTGTGGAAAATTCTCTGCTGGATTACCATTTCCACCGGAATTATTAATGTTGTTTGCACTTAATGCAGTGTCAAAAATCCTGATTTCGTCAATCAGCCCGGCGAAAGAACCTGAAGCAGATTTACCAACAAACAAACCGGTCGATCCGTTTGTTATATTATAACCCGTTGTAATATTAAAATTAACAGTAGTAACCAGAGAACCACCAGAATATATTTTTAGCTTACTACCATCGTATGTTCCAGTGATGGATATCCATTGGAATGCAGGAAGTTGATTTGAGTTTACCGTTGCAGTGTTGTTATTTCCAACAGAAAAATAAGCCTTGTTGTCTTTCAAATACATCGAGAATGTTTTTCCGTTATTCACGGTTCGATAAACAATGGGAATTTCAACACCCACAGGAGTGTCTCCAATCAGATATACCCAGGCCTGAACCGTTATCTGTTTGTTGGAAGTGTTGCTGTTAAAAAATTTAACTCCATTTTGGTTTGCATCAGTATTTACTGGTTGTCCATCTAAAATATATAGCTGGCTGGACTCACCATTAAACACATATGAGTTGTTGTTGGTTTGTGAGTAGATAGTCGTGAAAGTGAATAGAGTTATTAGTATTAAATAATAAAACTTATTTATAAAATTCTTCATTTTAGCCTCTGATATTTTTTGTAAAGGTGTTTCGACCGCAAAGTTGTTATTAGTCATTTATATAGTTTTTAATTTGTGCTTTAAGGGAATTGATTTGCACATTTGAAGTTGTAACCTTCTCCCCGGTTTTTGGATCGTTGATGACACTGATTTTTCCGTTCTCGCCATTAAAAACTTTATAGTCAGTACTCTTTTCATCCTTCTTTAAGAAGACCAGGACTTCTTCTTTATCTTCAAACCGTGGCATATGGGAATACATTTCTCCAACATCACCAACTTCTCCGCCGAGGTACTTCACAGTCACAGTGTTTCCAGTACCTTTTCCTTTTATGTATTCGTCTACTTGAATGATTGCTTGAGTATAAATTCTTGTTTTGTTTTCGTTCCAGCCGGAGGCTTGTTCAATGACTTTGCCGGTGAGAACGATATCTGCCCCTTTTGATAAATCCTTAAGTTCGGTTGCAAATTGTTGAGCAAAAGAAGTAAAATAAGTCCCGCAGATAATTGTCAGCACAGTCAGTAAAAATCTTTTAGTCACTCGCATAAAGTGATCCTTTCTTAAAAATAAGTAAATGGTTATGTGAAGTTTATTTAAAAATTAAAAATGGTGAGTAGGCGGAGTAGCTAATTCCGAAGTTACTATATTCCCAAATCAAGATGTTTAAAAGTTAATTTTTAGCCCTCGTAAAATTTTTATTAACAGATTTTGTTAATTAGCAAGTAGTAATTATGCCAACTGCTCTAATAAATTTATAATTATTCTCCTTCAGTCCTAAATTACATCCCTATTTAAATGCACAAATAAAATAATCTAAAGGAATTATTATTGTAAGTGATACATTATAATCTATTTACTTTTAGTAATCAAGAAAAACTCACAATTAATCTATAATAATTATATATTGCGCCAGTTAATTGTTTTTATACTTAAAAGTTTAAAAACCTTTAAGGCAAACTCGATAATGCTTTAATAAAGAAATATTTTATATATTTTTTAAAATGAAATTTTCCATTACTAAACGTATCTGCTAATTATCATTTAACAGACAGGGTCGTCTTATGAAAGTATCGGCAAATATCAAAGACAAATTTGCAATTCTGAAATTTGAAGTCGAACAAGTCCTGGGTTATGAAGGCAAGGAATTTCAGGACACACTATTAAATTCTCTGGAAAAAAAGATAAATTATGTAGTAATTGATTTGTCAAAAGTAAAATTCATATCGAGCTGGGGTATCGGAATGCTTATGCACGGACTTGCTACAACCGTTAACAGAGGGGGCGAATTTAAAGTTGCATGCCTTGCCGACAATGTTCTTGAGGTTTTTAAAAAAGTGAAGATCGACACAGTCCTAGACTTATACGAAACGGTTGATTTAGCAGTTTCAAATAGCCAGATCAATTAACTCGCAGATAAAATTAAAACAGTATAGATCTTTTCCTTACACCTTATTCATTCACTATAATCCCGGATTAATAAATCACCCTCATAACAATTATTGATTATCACCCACATTATCGGTTATTCACCTTTAAGTTTCCGGGATAAATTCCTGTGATGATTTGTTTTTCATTTTATTTATATATTTCTAAGTGTCAGCCAAATGACATTTAATTTTCACAAGATACTCCAAATTAGTAAATAATCACTCTGGACATTCTTACAAATTTTTTATGAATATTCTATCTAAATATTTTAACTGGCTGCAGAAAGATGTACCTGTAGGTGAAGTTGAGCGCTATCCCAAAATAAACGACAATTGGGAAACAACGATAAAGGGAATTTATGTTGCCGGGGATCTCACCGGGATTCCACTTCTAAAACTTGCGGCCGAAAATGGGCAGAAAGTCGTTCGGCACATACTTAACAACGATGAATTTAAAAAGTTAAAGTCATCAAACTCACAAAATGATATTTATGATGTTATAATTGTTGGTGCTGGTCCTGCAGGTATATCAGCAGGTTTGGAAGCACAAAAACAGAATATCAATTCTAAGATTCTCGAATCTTCTCAGAAGTACAACACAATCATAAACTTTCCTAAAGGTAAACCTATCTATGCTGAACCGGTAGATTATAAGCAGGAAGCAGAGTTGGTTATTAATGAAGGCACAAAAGAATCTTTGTTGGAAGAACTTTATTCTCAAATCAAAAATAAAAACCTTCCAATTGAAGAAGGAGTAATGGTTGAGACCATTAATAAAGTGGGTGACCATTTTGAACTTATTACAAAGAATCAGAAATACAAAGCCCTTCGGGTTATTCTTGGTATTGGAAAATCAGGTAACTCAAGAATGCTCAAAGTTCCCGGCGAAAATCTCCCCAAAGTTTATAATAGATTATTTGATCCTGTTGATGCAAAAGGACATGATGTTTTAATTATTGGTGGCGGCGATACTGCTTTGGAAACAGCAACTTCTGTTGCAGAACATGCGAAATCAACAACTATATCTTATCGCAAACCAACCTTCTCCCGCCCCAAGGAGGGCAATGTTAATAAGCTTAATAAGCTAGTAGGTGATGGTAAACTTAATTTGATGATGGAATCGGATGTTAAAGAAATTAAAGAGGATAAGGTCGTTCTTGTTGACAAGAATAAAAATGAAGTTATAATCGATAACTCCCTGGTCTTTACTATGATTGGCAAAGAGCTTCCTCTGGATTTCTTCAAAAGATCAAAAATCCAGATGGAAGGAGAACTTTCTCTTACAACTAAACTGCAGTTTGTCTTGCTTCTGCTGGTTTCCTGCGTAATTTATTTTGGTAAAAGCAGTGCTGATTTTTTCGAAAGCTTCTTTGGCAAATTCGATTCCTGGGGGGCCGTGATTCCAAAACTATTTACCGTTGAGTTTTGGTTTAAATTTTTTGCTCTTCCCTCAACTATACTTTCAACTCTTTTTTCAGATGAAACAAGAATATGGAATGTTACCAAATACATCAGTGCCGGTGTTTCATATATCGCATTTACTGCAACAGTTATACTCGGCATATATTTGCTGTATAAATTTTTTAAAGATTATTTACCCGAGATAAAACCAAATTGGCAAACGTTTAAATATTTTTATTTTATTTCAGTGGCATTCTTTTTTGCAGTTATCTTTTTCGGTGGAAGATACTTCGGAGTTGAGTTGTTGGGCAAGACGCAATCATTTTGGTATACGGGGTTTTATTCTCTGACCATTCTTGTCTTTGGATTACGAAGAATAAAAATGAAGCCGACCCGTTATATCAAATATCAAACATGGATATTAATATTAATACAAGCATTGCCATTATTTATTTTACCGGAATTTGTATTTCCTTTTCTTGGTAGTATAGGCGCACTGGGAAGTAAAGATGGATTTATGCTTACACAGGTTTTTCCTGGTGACAGCTACTGGAGGTCGTACGGGTTTATTTTAGCATGGCCTTTAAATTTTAGTAATCTTTATAGCAGCAATATTACGTCATTCTGGCTGATTTTTAGCCTATTGCAGACGTTTGTTGTTATTCCATACATTGTTTACCGTTGGGGCAAAGGGGCTTACTGCGGGTGGATCTGTTCCTGTGGTGCACTTGCAGAAACTCTTGGTGATGAATACAGAACCCTGGCCCCCCATGGACCAAGAGCTAAGAAATGGGAAAACTTCGGGCAGTGGGCTTTACTGGCTGCGTTTGTTATAACAGCACTTAAACTAGTTTCGGTTCTTTATAATGTTAACGTTCCAATAATAAATGAAAAAGTATCATTTACGGCAGACTTCCTTCAGAAATTTTATTACATAGGTATTGATATTATTTTCGCTGGTGTTTTGGGTTTAGGTGTTTACTTCTTTTTAAGCGGAAGAGTATGGTGCCGCTTTGGTTGTCCGTTAGCTGCGTGGATGCATATTGTCAATCGATTCTCGCGTTACAGAATTTTTTCTGATAAGAAGAAATGCATTTCCTGCAACATCTGTACGAAGGTTTGTCATATGGGGATAGATGTTATGAATTATGCCAATAAAGGTATTCCTATGAACGATGTTGAATGTGTAAGATGTTCAGCATGTGTTGTTAACTGTCCAACCGAAGTCTTAACTTTCGGAAGTTTACCCAAAACTGATACGGAGAATACTTTGTACAAAAATATTTTGTTACCGGTTTTGCACAACAAGGATTGGAAATCCGGGTTATAATTTTAAGTTACCGGAAAGTAGATATATTAAATTATTACACTTACAAGTTTAAAAACTCAATTGTCAGCAAATCAAAAAAAATCATCAGAAAATAATAAACCAGGTAACGCACTAATTGTTTTTGTCAAATATCCTAACCCGGGTAAAGTAAAAACAAGACTTGCTGAAGGAACAAGCAAAGATTTTGCCAGTAGAGTTTATAAGTTCTGTGCTGAAAGGATATTTAGGGAAATCAGCTCTCTTAAAAATTTCAATAAATATATCTTTTATTCAGAAGAGAAGGACAAAGAAAAAATAATCGGGTGGGCGAACAATAAATTTTTCTATTTCCCTCAACAGGGAAATGATCTTGGCAAGAGGATGCTTAATGCCTTCGAGCTTGTCTTCAATCAGCAAAATCAGAAAACAGTTATTATCGGAACAGATATTCCTGATTTATCAGAAGAAATTATTTTAGATGCCATTGATTCACTGGACGAAAACGATATAGTTATCGGACCATCTTTCGATGGCGGTTATTATCTACTCGGAATGAAAAAGGTATACGTTGATCTGTTCAGCAACATTGACTGGAGTATGGACTCGGTTTTTAAATCAACCATGCAAAAAATCCAATCGCTAAGCCTTTCCGTAAAGAAATTGGAAACGTTGCGTGATATTGACACTAAGAATGAATTAGACAAGTGGCTGATGCGAACAAGTGATGAGAAATTAAAGAGAAAAATTTCTAAACTTCTGGAAAGTTAGAGTCTGTTTAATTTTTAGATTATTAATAAAATTCTTCTAACGTTTTTAAAAGGTATAAAATGAAATTAACCATTTTTTTTCTTGTAGTATTAACATTATTGTTTTTTGTAACGACTCAAAGCCAGACACATAAAGTTTTTACTGATGTTCTTCAGAAATATGTAAAATATGGACTAGTTGATTATAAAGCATTTAAACAAGATCAGAAATTTGAGACTTATTTAAACAAATTGTCTAACACTGACCTCTCACAACTTTCTGAAAGAGAGGAGCTAGCGTTCTGGATAAATACTTATAATGCTTTCACGTTAAAAGCTATCATAGACAATTATCCTGTAAAAAGCATTAATGATATTAAGTATGGTGAAAAATCTGTTTGGGATGAAGACTTCATCCCGATCAATAAAAAGAAATACTCTCTGAATGAGATTGAGCATAAAATTCTCAGAGTAAGATTTGATGAACCACGTATCCATTTTGCTATTGTTTGTGCATCTATTAGTTGTCCCGCTTTGCGCAATGAAGCATTCGATGCTAATAAGCTTGAGGCACAATTGCAGGAAGAATCGGTAAGATTTCTTACGGATAAGGACAGAAATGATTTTGATCTTTCAAAAAGAACTGCTTACCTGTCGAAAATATTCGATTGGTTTGATGAAGATTTCGGGAAAAACGATAAAGAGATATTACAGTTTGTATCTAAATTTCTTCCCGACAATATCAAAAAGGATATGCTTGAGAATACTGACAAATGGAAAATCAACTATAAAGATTATAACTGGAATCTTAACGAAATAAAATAAAGGAGCTACACTTGAACTATTACGAATCTAAAGATCTTAGCCGTTTTGCAGAAGTTGGAAAATTTAAGCCGGAATTAATGAAAAAGTTTTTCGATTATTATGGTGAAGCAACGGGAACCGATGGTGCACTAACTAAAAAAGAAAAAGCTTTAATTGCATTAGCTATTTCACACTTCAAACAGTGCCCATATTGTATTGATGCTTACACAACAGCTTCTTTGGAAGCAGGCGCAAATCCTGAACAAATGTCTGAAGCAATTCATGTTGCTGCTTCAATGGCTGCAGGAATGACTCTTGTTCATGGGGTCCAACTCTTAAATAATCTGGAAAAAGCTGGAGCTTAAATCAAAGATTTTTTCAATTTTGTCCGCTATTACAAATAGAAAGTAAGATCAAGGGTTTTTAATGAGAGAAAATGCGCTGAAACTTGTTGAAGATAATAAATTTAACTTCAGAGAAAAGCTCAATGAAAATAATCTGGATATCCCACCACTATCAATAGATACTCTGCAGGTTAACGTCACATTAAAATGTAACCAGGCTTGTTTGCATTGTCACGTTGATTCATCTCCGAAGAGAACAGAACAAATGAATAAAGAGACGGTCGACAAATGCCTGAAAATTCTGGCAGATCATAGGCAAATAAAAAATCTTGATATTACCGGAGGTGCACCAGAGTTAAATCCTCACTTTGATTATTTTGTTTTAGAAGCGAAAAAACTCGGCAAGCATGTAATGGTTCGTCACAATTTGACAGTTACTATTGATGGTGATCCAACAAGTAACGAATCGAAATTGTACCTGCCAAAATTTTATGCTGAGAACGAAGTTGAAGTGATTTCATCATTGCCTTATTACCAGGAGTATTTCACTGATAAACAAAGAGGAAAAGGAGTATTTCAGAAAAGTTTAGATTCTTTAAAAATGTTAAACGATGTTGGCTATGGTAACGAAAATGGCAAACTGATTTTAGACTTGGTTTATAACCCGGTTGGTGCTTTTCTTCCTGCATCTCAGCAATCACTTGAAACTGATTTTAAAAAAGAGCTTTGGGAAAAACATAAATTAAAATTCAACCGACTTTATACAATCACAAATATGCCAATTCACCGATTCAAGGAATGGCTGGAGCGAACTGATACTTACGATGATTATATGGAGAAATTAATTAATGCTTTTAATCCTGCTGCTGCTGAAGGAGTTATGTGCCGTTCATTGTTAAGCGTTTCTTATGATGGAAAAATATACGATTGCGATTTTAATCAAATGTTGGCTTTACAAGTGTTCACAGAAAAACCGATGACGGCTTTTAATTTTGATTACAAAAAGCTTGTAAACCGTGAAATAATTTT
>JBATIA010000543.1:0-3004 GCA_049667415.1 Ignavibacteriaceae bacterium | reverse complement strand
ATCTGAACTTTCCAATCTCCTTTGTTTTTCTTTGTGAAAACATAAGTATAGGTGCCTTTTAACTGTTCTTTAGTTTTATTTCCATACTCATCATAAATATCGCTAGTAAACTCACCTATTGACCAGGCAATGTCATCTTCAACTTTTGAATGAATTTCCTTTGTGCTTGCAACTTTATATTTAGGTGGATTTGTTTTAAGTACAGTTGCCGCCATTTTATCCCTTCCATACCTGAGCTGGTGAGGTGATTTAAAAAATGCATCATGCTGAAGCTGTGAAACCATTTCATTTATGTTTTCCGCATTCCATGCCTGGTGAAATTGTTTGGTAAGCAGATCTGTAAGTGAACTTTGTCCAAATGAAAATGAACAGATAAGTATAATTAACATAATTACAAAAGCAAATATTTTTTTCATTTTAAGCTTCCTCCTAATTTGAATCTAATGCACTACTGGTTTATAATTTAATATAAAACAAATTTGTAATATATAATAAGAATAATGGGAGCTATTACACGCCCGATGGAATTGCAAGCCTGCCCGCCGGAGATGGATAAATAAAGAAAGAAATTTACACTTATTACCCGGTTGTGGTTTTTACTGAAGATGTATAAGCAATCTATGAAAGAAACATCTGCGTCTCTTTTTCATTCCTAACCCGCCTTGCCGGCAGATCATTCGGAGTGACAGAGAAATAATAATTCATAAGTCCCGTCCGTTATTCCTAATTGTATGAGAAAAAGTATGTCACTCCAAGCTGAACAGTCAGCAGGTCGGTTTTTGATCTTGATACTTCATAGGTAACCTGACCGTTCTCTATTATAACCGAACCCTCTTTCAGGTACTCGGCTTCCGAACCGAAAAGGTACCGCGCTTTAAGATCAATAAAGAATGCCGAGCCATTGTCGTTATTCCGGTGGACTTCGTACATCAATCCACCTCCTGCACCATAGTTCCAGGCAAAGTCATCGAAGTTCGTCGAGCTGGCTACTTCCTGCTCTCCCCGGCTTTTGATTTCTGTTTCCGTAAAGATATACGCCCCACCAAACAGCCCTTCAGCATAAGGGCGCAGCTTACCGGCATAAGGGGCCACCCTTAACATAATATGAAAATTAAAAAGATTGTTTGACCTGTCCACATCAACAGTTACATCCGGAATGGTAAGGCTGAAAGGTTCCCTGCGTGTTTCGCTTCCGTAATTAATAAAACCGGCATTTATCCCGATACCAACAGGCGATCCTTTTTTCGGTGTCAGGAACATGAATTCACCGCCAATTCCAAAACCTAGCCTGTCTACACTCTCTTTGAATTCCCCCTGTGGAAATGCCAGTATAAAATTTATACCTGCATCCTGGGCGTACGATGGTTTTATATGCAGGAAGACGATAATTATTAGCACAATTAAATTAAAGTATCTTGCCTTCATCGGTACTCCGTTTTATAATAAATGAAATATATTCTGTACTTAAAATTAGGTATTAACGACAGAATCAAAAAGCTGATCAGTGCTGAGGGGGGATAAACTCCGACCCGGAATCTACGAAAGAAGAGTTGGCGGGTGTGAGGAAGTTATAATTCTAATTAAGAAGGAAATTTATATTTATTTCCCTGCTGCGGTTTTCATTTTGGAGAAGTAAAGTATATTATTGCCTGATCAAAATCATTTGCTAAAAAATTCCATTATATAAAAATGTAGATAGTGCACCGTTTCATATCGGTGAAAGAGTGAAAGTACTAAATAATCCAAATAATGATGAAACCTTTGATGAACAATTTGCTTTTAAATCAGGTGTGATTGTTTACTTTGAATATGAATGTGGTTGTGGACAATATTTCCCAAAAGATCCTATGATAGGAGTAAGATTTAAAAACGGAGTAGTCGAAGAGTTTTGGAAAGAAGAAATCAAAACAACCGACTAGACTTTTACGTACCGCCCGTTCCCTAAAAATTCAATAATCCCTTTATCTCTTAAAATTTGTAATTGTTGTCTGATTTTATCTTTAACAAATCTGTTTTGTGGAAACTTCTTTTTTAGAGTTCTCTCAAACGCATAGACATCTTTCAATTCAAATTCATTATTGCGCATTACCTCAACAATTTTCAATAATTCAATAGTCCAACCTCTGTTTTCAATTTTTTGTTTCGCTAAGAAAGAAGTCTTCGACCAGTTTTCTAAAACTTTGGCCTTTCTTTCAATCTCTTGGTCTCTCACTAAAAATATTTTTCCGGAAGAAGGGATATTTTGCAGCAGAATATTGCATCCAACCCAACCTGCTCTTCTAGCATTTTGACTCAAAGGTGATCTCCGTTCAATTATATCATTTGTGAAATAATGATTCGGGATAGTTAAAAAATTCTGAACTTGAAGACTATCTGATGAATAATTAAGAAATAGAAAATGTGGATTATTTTCTGAATTAATTCTCTTTATCATAATGTTATAAGCACCATTGACTATTTTTGACGCAAACGAATCTTTCTTGCTTTTGAGTTCATACTCAGCATAACAATTGGTGCAGCAAAAATCAGCTACAGGTCGATTACTTTCGAATCTGTTTAACTTCTCTTCACCACAGCGCGGACAAAACGAATTTTTTTCAACCCATTCTTCTGTAATAACCCTGGCAATTTGCGAACTACTTCTATATCCCTTTGCAACAGCAAAATTTAATTGAAGTTCCATACTCCAAATTTAGGAGAAAAGATATTCATTCAAATAAAAATTGTTTCCTCCACATTCCGCCGCCGTAACCAACCAGCTCCCCGTTTTTACCAATTACCTTGTGGCAGGGGTCGTACCGAACGTTGTTAACGAGAGATTCTTCTCCCTCCAGGGTGGGATCGCAATGACCTGTCTTCGTCTTTCAGACTTCCGTCTTCACACAAGTTTCGCCGGACAAGTCGCCGAGGCAAGAAATCCTGCAACCCCGAAAACCTGCCTGCCGGTAAGAACAATGTTAGCATTATTAGTAAAGTTTCCTGCGTCCCGACCTGCGGTTCATTT
>JBATIA010000542.1:0-2487 GCA_049667415.1 Ignavibacteriaceae bacterium | reverse complement strand
ATTGAATGGGTTGCTGTTCGTCCTGATTCGCTAATTGATGAAGAAGATGTGAGTAAATATGAAATACATAATCATAAAATACGAGGTCTCCTTTCTAATCCCGGCAAAACCAGCAAGATAAATGTTAGTCATTTTATGGCAGAGTTAGTTACAAACGAGAAATTGTGGCAAAAATGGAAGCACAAAACCCCGGTTATCTATAACAAGCATACAAATCTTAAGGAGGAATTATGAAAAGAAAAGGATTAACAACTCTTTTTATATTATTGGCAATCTGTTCAATTCAAGCACAGCAGGGACAGTTGTTTGATGACCGTCCGAAGATTACTGCAAATGGTGAGGCGGTCGTTAAAGTGCAACCAGATGAGATCATAATTACTTTTGGTATAGAAACGTGGGATAAAAACATTATGGTTGCTAAACAGGAGAACAATGATATTATGAAAAAGGCGATAGTAGTAATTAAAGAAGCCGGTATCCAGGATAAAGAGATCCAGACAGACTATCTCTCCATAGAGCCAAGGTATGATGATAATTATGAGAAAAAGAATTTTATAGGCTATTTTGTACGGAACACTTTTGTCGTGACTTTAGCCGAGCCCGACAAAGTTGAGGAATTAGTTACCGGGGTTCTTCAATCCGGTGTAAACTATATTCACAATATAAATTTTCAAACTACTGAGTTTAAAAAGTACCGTGAACAGGCAAGGGAACTGGCTCTAAATGCAGCGAAGGAAAAAGCCGAAAAAATGGCCGGGGCTCTTGGTCAGCGTATCGGCGATCCGATCCAGATAAATGAAGGTTACGGCGGTTCTAACTGGTGGTATTATTCAAGCTGGAACGGGTGGGGTTATGGCGGTAGATCAAATTATATGAGTCAAAATGTAATGCAGAATATTGAAAGCGGTACAGGAGAAATTTCAGAAACAATAGCACTCGGTAAGATATCAATTAAAGCAAATGTAACAGTTACTTTTGAACTCAAGAATTAACGAGAACGAGCAAAGCTAGTTCAGGATTTGACCAAATAAGTTTTTTTTAAACAAAAAATGCCATCCCACAAAGTGAGATGGCATTATCCTTTTCCCATCCAATTGGGAGGATGAAGGATGGGAAGAAGGTGTAAACTTAATTCACCTTCTCGGGTCCTTTCGGTGGTACAAATCCAAAGTGCTGGTTCTGTGGAATTTCCATTTTAATCTCACCAAAACGCGCTTCGAACTTGTCTATATTATCTTTCAAGGCTTTCATTAACATCTTTGCGTGCTGCGGCGTAGTGATTATTCTTGCGTGCACTTTAGCTTTTGGTACGCCCGGTACAATACGGGTAAAATCAATTATAAATTCAGCCGGGGAATGAGTAATGATAGCAAGATTGGAATAAATTCCTTCCGCTTCCTTTTCGCCAAGCTCAATATTTATTTGTTGTCCCTGAGAAGGTTTGTTTTGATTCATTTGTTTTGCTTACCTTAATTCGTCTGCTTTTTTGAATGCATTAGCTGCATCATCCTGCATTCCGAGAACCGAATAGACCTTACCCAGCAGTTCCCATATTTGCACGTTAGTCGGGTCTTTCTCAACTACATTTTCTAAATGCGGTATAGCCATTTCATATTTCTTTTTATAGTCTTCACTAATAACACCCTGAGCTTCTGCTTCTTTATTCATGGCTGTTCCCCACTTAACGTAAGTAACGCCAAGGTTATAAATTGCATTTTCATAATCCGGGTCAATTTCTATTGCTTTAAGTAACTGGGTTTCAGCTTCCTGGTATTTTTCTGCATTTAAAAGAAGCACACCATAATTATAACGATAAAATTTATTATCGGGTTCTTTCTCAACTAACGCTTTTGCGGCATTCGTAGCAACGTCAACTTTATTTGCTCCGATGTACGCACTTGTTAGGGCTACAAGCATTTCATTGTTTTCGGGATATTTTTTTATTCCTTCTTCAAGTGTACTCATTGCATCGGTGAAATATCCCATAGCTTTAATGCTGTCTGCATTGTCGCCGTTGTTTTTAAAATCGCTCATCATATTAGTACCCATTGCATAATATACTTCCCCGAGATACTGATAGCCCTCCTCTGCCTGTTCTAACTCTATAAGTTTTTTTAGAGGAGAAATAGATTCTTCAGTTTGTCCTGTTGTTAGGTAAACAAAGGCAAGATTTCTGTAGTTTACACCCGAATCCGGCTCGAGCATTACAGCTTTATTATAAGCTTCAATGGCCATATCATAATACATTTTTGAACTATCCTTGTCTGTAGTTTTATTCCCTCTCTGGAAAAGACTAACACCCCTGTTATAGCTATTTCCCCACTGGTACATTCTATACTCATTTATGCTGTTAGCATATTTATTGCTAATAGCCAGAGATTTGTCAAAAGACTCTATCATAGCTTCCGTCTGGTCGAGTTCACTATAAACAGTTCCCATCAGATAATATCCTTCGTCGCTTTTAGGATTTTTCTGAACTTCTACCTG
>JBATIA010000541.1:0-8649 GCA_049667415.1 Ignavibacteriaceae bacterium | reverse complement strand
AAATTTGCCTGGTTGTTTGTTGAACCATGGCAACCCGAAAGTGCACAGCTTTGTGTGAATACTTTAGCCTGTATGTCGCTCAACTTGGCTGCAGGAGCCGAATTAGTAGGCGTAGGTTCAGTTGTATTTTCTTCCGAACAGCCTGGAATTAAAATTAAGCTGAAAGCAAGTAATAAGAATAAAAGATTGATTTTTTTCATTTTTTCCCTTCTAGTGTCATAACACATAAATAGTAGTTAGTTTTAAATAATAGTGACATAGTTTGATATATTTAAAAACGAGGAGGGAATTATTCACATCAGAATCATTCCCTCATTAAAAATTGATTATGAGCTCTTTTTATCTGAAAGGAGATTAGTTCTTCAAGTTTAATTTTTCAACACTAATTTTTCTATCGGTAGAAACTCCTATCAGGCTGTAAGCAGGGCACCAGCCAATGAATGCCGTAAATAACGGAACTATTCCAACTAAACCCCACCAGCTCTGGCTGTAAATACCAAAAGCAATTATCGCTACACCAAGAATTATCCTGATGACCTTATCTGCACTTCCAACGTTCTTTTTCATTTTAGTTCTCCATTAGTTATTAATTATGAATTTATTGTTGGAACAAAACTAATGAGCTAAAGATGGGAAGTATGTGACAATGTCACAGATAAGTTATTTTTTTTGAAGTGCTTTTAATTTAACAATATCAAGAACCTTTATTGATCCGCGCGAAATTTGAATAGCTCCTCTTGCTTCAAAATCTTTAAGTATTCTGCTTACAACTTCACGGGAAGTGCCAATATCTCTTGCGAGCTCATTGTGAGTTAATTCTAAAAGCTTTCCTTTTTCACTTAATAGATGCATAAGCTTTTCAGCTATTCTTATATCAACACTCTTGAATGCTATCTCTTCAACAGTTGTTATGACGTCAGAGAGCCTTTCTGATACAAGATTAAAAACATATTCCTGCCATACTGGATATTTGCTTACCCACTCTTTAAACAAATTTGCCGGTAAGCTTAAAACTTCTGAATCCAACTCCGCTACTGCAATTGCAGGAAAAGATTTTTGGGATAGTATACACGATGCAGTGAGAATACATGAACCGCCTTCATTTATTCTATAGAGAGTAATTTCTCTTCCGGATGATCCAACTTTATAGACTCTAATAACTCCCTTCAGCAGAAATGAAAAATAATTACACGCATCTCCTTCCACCGAAATTATTTTATTTGGCGGGATCTTTTGATGAAGTGAAACTGAAAAAAAATCATCAATCTCTTTAAATGATTCTTTGGTCAGGAACGGTAAAAGTTCCTGAAATTTATCTCTAATTAAAATTTTTCTGACGTCTTCCATTTTAGGTTTTAATAAAATATGGCTCGATGTGAACTAAGACATCACTTATATTAGAATATTCTTTCATCAGTTGATCTTTTACCTGATGTGCTATTTCGTGTCCCTTATGAACCGGCAGATTTGCAACAACTAAAACGTGAATATCGACAAAATAATCGAATCCCATTTTTCGAACAAAACATTTATCAATGCCCATCACATTTTCAACTTTACTAGCTACGTTTCGGACCTTTTGTATTGTCTGAGCAGGAGGAGCAGTATCTAGAAGTTCGTACAGAGCTGGTTTAAAAATTCTGTAAGCATTTATGATGATGATAACTGAAGCAAACAGCGCTGCAAAGTCATCTGCAGATTCGTATCCTTCTCCACCAATTAAAGCAATTGAAATCCCAATAAACGCTGCAGCAGAGGTAATCGCATCACTTCGATGATGCCAGGCATCGCTCTTTACCGCGACACTGTTTACAGTTGTCCCAACTTTAATCACAAATCTGAATAAACTTTCTTTAATTAAAATAACTAAGACCAGAACTATAAGTGTAAATGAGGCGGGGGCATGATGCGGAGTAATTATTTCATAAAGGCTTTGAACAATAATGATGATGGCTGCAACAAAAATTCCTAACGAAACTGCAACTCCGGCAAAAGGTTCAGCTTTTCCATGACCGTATGGGTGATCTTCATCTGCAGGTTTGGCAGCAAAATATAAACCTGTAAGTACGATCGATGAAGTGAAGATGTCTGTGAGGGACTCAATACCGTCAGCAATAAGTGCGTACGAGTTACCAACAATGCCCGTAAAGATCTTAATTGTAGCCAGAAAGAAACTCGCAATGATCCCGATTAGTGTCGTTTTTAGACCACGCTTAATTGAAGAATTATCTTTGCGATTGTTCGTTTTCAAAAAAATAAATGTTTCTTATATTGAGTTAAAGTTTACTAAGGGACTCTTTCGCCAGTTTGCCTGTTTCACTTTCTGCGTTAATGGATATCACTTTATTCCAATACTCTTTTGCCTTTTCTACATCGCCCTGCGTAGCAGCAATAGCGCCCAGATTATATAACGACATTTGATTTTTCGGTTCGAATGAAAGCACTTTATTGTTTGCTTCTTCACATTTAATAAAATCCTGCTTATTGTAATAAATTAAAGCGAGAGAAAAATAAATATCTGCCCGTTTTGGATTTATCTCTAATATCTTTTCATAATAGGGTATAGCTTCATTCATTTTATGTGAAGCTGAAAGAAAGTCAGCGTAGTTTCTCATCGCCAATGTATCACCAGGATCATTTTCAACAGCATCTCTAAGCTCGGCCAATTTTTTTCGATACTCTTCAGAAACATTTTCCTTACCTGGCGTGTTACCACCTGGATTTTTTAATTGCTTGTGAACATCATCATTTGGCATAGTTTGATCGCTTGATATCGGAACGTCCGTTGAATTGGATGTTTCCTGGGTGCCAACTACAATCAATACAACAACTGCAAGTACACCAAGAATTCCATATAAATATATTGATTTGAATTTCATTTTAATCCTCAGATAAATTTATTTTCATTAAAAAATCCATTTGTAACCGATAATAATTGTTACAGCAATGCGGATAACCATTATGACAAACATAGTTATTGCAAAGGGTAAATGGAAAATGTGCCACCAGTGAAAAAGTTTCTGTGATGTTCGTAGCAAATTATGAAAAACTTTTCTAACTATAATTTAATTTGCAAAAATAAGATTCTCGTAGTTATTTCATAGTATTGAAAGATTGAAGGTAGTGACATCAAAGCCACTACCTTGTCAGAAAGATAAGTTTTTTATAGAAGAAAAGATTTATAAAGAAAGTTCTATACCAGCAGAAATAAACCTGGGAATACCAACTTTAATTCCCTGCGGTCGCCGGCTTGCAATATATCTTTCATCCATTAAGTTCTTAACTGAAAAATAAACGCTGCTATTCAAACCGGTTAAAAGATAACTTGCTGTCATATCTGCAGTGATGAATGAAGGCATTTGTCCTGTTTCGCCGCTTGGTCCTGCTTCAATTGTGTTAAGTTCATCCGTGAATTGCTCACCCACGTATGTTGCAGAAAGATTAAATCCTAGTCCGAATGGAGTACTAAAATCCAGGCTGCCAGTAAAAGTGAACTCAGGTGCATAAGGCAGTTTGTTATCCTTTACATTTATCGTCTCACTTCCAACCGTGATGAAACGATCATTTGTGTAAGTTGAATTCACATAAGTTGAATATGCTGAAAGAGAGACAATATATTTGGTTTGCAACAGCTGATGAATGTCAAAACGGATTCCGGCTTCGGCACCGATGTGTATTGTCTCGCCGCCGTTCACTAATCCTGTTCCCGATCCGCCCGAAGAAACAGAAACTGGAATAACCTGGTTCGAAAAGTCCATCAGGAATCCGGTCAATTCAAAATAAATTAGGGAAGCAAAACTTGCCCTGATGCCAGCTTCATAATTCCAGCTTAATTCAGCATCAAGGTTTAGAGAAGTTCCGTCATTCGTGATAGCATCTTTTATTCTGGGGGGTGCATATCCTCTGTGAACTCCGGCAAATATCGAATAGTTATTATCGAAATTATAATTAACTCCTATCCCGGGAATTGGAGTAAACAAATCATCAGTATTTGTGATACTGGTATCCTTGTAAGCGATTCTAAAAATGTCCCGCTCGAAGTGAAAATTTTCTAATCTTATTCCAGGTATTAGAGTGAAGTTTGAGCTAATGAAAAATCTATTCTGAGCGAATATACTTTCTGCATATCCTGTTCTTATTTCATCTTCTCTTAAATCTCCGGATTTTGATTCAGCAGTCCTGCCATCAATTCTTTGTTCAAATGCTCTTTCATAATGAAATCTGAATCCACCCTCAAGCTCATTTTTAAGATTTCCGATATTGTAATTGTAACTAAATCTTGGTTCAACACCGGCAACTTCAAATTGTCTGTTTCTGTTTCCAGTACTGTTTCTCATATAGATTGCACCTCTCGGAACCGTTGTATCACCAAAGACAACTCCTGTCATATTATTTGTTGGTGTTCGGCTGAAATCCTGACGAAGCCAGTTTCTTGTTGTAGTGTAGCCGTAAACTGTTGTTCGAAGAAAAGCATTTTCAGAAAAGAAATAATCGTGAGTAAGACTTGCTGAGTATCTTCTTATATCCAACTCGTCATTTGAAGCAATGATAGTATAATAATCTCCGTTATCATACATACTTGACGTCAATCCAACATAAGTTGAGTTAGAATTCTCATCGTAAAATGCCAGCTTAATTCCTATTCTTGAATTTTCTCCTGTTTGGAACCTGATCTTTGCCGTCAGGTCATTGATATCGAATCTTGTTATTCCAATTCTATCTGCCTGTTTGTGTAAAAATCCAAGTTGAAATCCGACATTATCTACAGTAGTTCCGTAAGAAGCCTGCCCATTAAAATAACCGCCATCGCCACCTCTCACTTGCATTGAAAGAGAATGAGAAAGCGGAGGATCATAAGTTATATAGTTAATAACTCCACCGATAGTCTGCGGACCATAAAGAATAGAACCGCTTCCTTTTAAAACTTCTATACTCTTCATTCTATCAATTGCGGGAGTGTAATACATTTCCGGTTCACCGTAAGGTGCTAGGGCAATAGGTATTCCGTCTTCCATCATTAAAACATTTCTGCTGCGATCAGGATCAAGTCCTCTTACTCCAACATTTGCTCTGAGTCCAGCTCCTTCTTCGTCAACCACATTTAGCCCGGTTACCTTTTTGAACATTTCGTTACCGGAAAATGGCTTATCGTTTTTTAATGATGCTTCTGTTATAATATTAGCAGAGCCAGGAATACGATTAATCAGAGCAGGTTTTCTGCCAATTACATCTACCTGTGGGAAGTCATTCATTTTTATGAAAGAAGAATCAACTTTAGTTTTATCGGAGGTTTCCGGAGTATCACTGCTTTTAGGTTGACCAGAAATTGAGTGCGTATAAAAGACAATAATGATCAAATTGAAGAGAATATTTAGTAATTTATTCACTATTACTCCATGGTTTTTGTCTGAATTAATCAAAAAGAAATTTCCGTTCTTATACCTGCAACAAAAGCATATTCAGCTTCCTGAGAAAAAACGGGATGAAATATGTACTGCAGATCTGGTTGTAACCTAAACCATTCAATTATTTGAATACTATATGTCAGTTCTACAATTGTTTCAAAATTCGAATTAAGATTCTGTAATTGTTTGAAAGTATCAGTTAAATGGATTGAAGTAAATGCAAGTCCGAAAGTATCTTCATCTCTTCCCGGAATTAAGCCGGTATAGTTTATGCCTCCAAGTAAGGAATAGTCAGAAGAATTGAAATTACTGTGTGCAAAACCTATTCTGCCAAATAAGCACAATCCCTGATGAGAATTTATTTCCTCATTGTAAATAATTTTTTCTCCACTGAAATAGAGACCGAAATTGCTGTTTGGTTTGGAGCTACCAACATCTCTCTCAAAATTCGCGGTATAGTACCAGCCACCGATAGATAATGTGGTTTGATTTTGTTGGGAAGCATAAATTAATTCTGTCGAAATTAAAGCACCTTCCTCTGCACTTAGTTTAATTTGAAAGGATTTATCATTGTCAATGCTGCCGGGAACCCCATCGAATACAGCACCGATAATTTCAAATGAGTCTGATAATCTTGCCTTAATTCTTAATGCCAGTGACGTGTATGGAAAAACGGAAGGTCCGTTTAATCCACTTTGTGAGAAATCAAATCCGATCCCAAATGACGGATTAATAAAAATGCCTGATGATTCCCTCACATCAAATTCAGAATTCAAATCGTAGAGACCAAATAGAATCGAAAAATTATCATCTAAAAATTTTTGCTCTATCCAAGCTTCATAAAGCTTAAATTGATTTAGTCCGGCGATGTTACTAATTCCCTGAATCGCCCCTGTGTTTTCCAGGAAGGGCATTCCTTTTATTCCCAAACAGGAAAGATAAACTAAGGTACCTCTCAGCTCGGTGAGTGTTTCCAGGTCCAAACCAAATCCGAGACTTGCGTTAAGCATATATGAATCTTCAATCTTAATAACTCCCCTGAGATTTGAGAAATAGTCAATAGGTACATTCACAAATGTTGTTATTCCGGTATTGGAAGATTTGCCCAACGCTGTAATATTTTCAGGATGGTCTTCAATATCTTTTGCAACAACATATAGACTAAGTAGAGACATAAAAATCTGTAAAAAGGCGATACAGAAACTGAACGAAATCTTCCTCATGTATAGATCAAGTTTGATTAAATGTATAAAGTATTTTTTAATCTTATTTAAACTTAATCTTAATAAGAATAAGAAACAACACAATTTTTGACACAAAGCAATCATTTTGGCTTAAAATTGATTTTAGATTTTCTTAATGATAATTTTGAACAGTAAAATCGTACTTACAATTACTGCATTTCTAAAATTGCTGACAATCATTAATATAATCTTTCCAACTTTACATGAACTAAAAAATATTTTCCCTTGTTTATTTTTAATGAAGTTCATTAAAGATTGGATTTAACAGGAGTCTGCTTATGGGTTCATTTATGAAGTTTATTAATTCTTCTATTGGAAAGAAACTGACTATGGCAATAACAGGCGGCTTCTTACTAATATTTCTTGTCATTCATTTAATTGGAAACATTACATTATTTTTTGGTCCAATTGCATTCAATGGTTATGTATCAGCCCTGGATGTAATTAAACCACTTATCCGTATTATCGAATTGGTTTTACTTACGGTTTTCTTGCTGCATATTTTTAACGGGACTAAATTATGGTTGGAAAATAAAAGAGCCCGCGGAACAAATTATAAAGTTAATGGTTCATCCGAAAATAGTGATTTGTTTTCGAGAACAATGTTTGTTACAGGTTCAATTGTTTTCATTTTTCTTGTTCTGCACCTGGGAACATTCTTCTGGAGATTTAATGTCCATGATCCCGCAGGACTAGCAAATCATCATCTTTATTTCGACATTGTTGTTTCATTCTTTAAAATCTGGTGGTACGTGATTTTATATGTAGTAGCTGTTATACTATTAGGATTCCATCTAAATCATGGATTTCAGAGTGCATTTCAAACTTTCGGCTGGAATCACAAAAAATATTTTCCCTTTGTTAAAACAATCGGTACTATTTATGCAATAATTATGGCTTTGGGATTTGCTTCTATGCCAATTTACTTTTTCCTTTTTTACGGAGGTAACCAATGACAAAGTTAGAATCCAAAATCCCATCTGGTCATATTTCAGAGAAGTGGACCAATCATAAATTTAATATGAAGCTGGTTAATCCTGCCAATAAAAGAAAGTACACCATAATTGTTGTTGGAACTGGTTTAGCCGGTGCTTCAGCCGCTGCTTCACTCGGTGAACTTGGTTACAATGTTCTTGCTTTCACCTACCACGATAGTGCGAGACGAGCTCATAGCATTGCAGCGCAAGGCGGAATAAATGCAGCAAAAAATTATCAGAATGATGGTGACTCTGTATATAGATTATTTTATGATACTGTTAAAGGTGGTGACTTCAGGGCAAGGGAAGCGAATGTCCACAGGCTTGCAGAAGTAAGTGATAATATAATTGATCAATGTGTTGCTCAGGGTGTTCCTTTTGCAAGAGAATACGGTGGCTTACTAGATAATAGATCGTTTGGAGGTGCACAGGTTTCAAGAACATTCTATGCAAGGGGTCAAACTGGTCAGCAGCTTTTGCTTGGTGCAGTGAGTGCATTGAACAGACAAATTGAAAAAGGTACTGTTAAGTTATTTACTAGACGTGAGATGGTTGATTTAGTGGTTGTTGATGGACAGGCAAAAGGTATTGTTTGTAGAAATCTTTTAACAGGTGAGATAGAAAAGTATTCTTCTCATGCAGTCTGTCTTGCAACAGGAGGGTACGGTAATGTTTATTTCCTTTCAACTAATGCAATGAACTGTAATGTGACAGCAGCATGGCGGGCACATAAGAGAGGTGCATTTTTCGCTAATCCTTGTTTCACTCAGATTCATCCAACTTGCTTGCCGCTTCATGGTGAATCACAATCTAAATTAACATTGATGAGCGAATCTTTAAGAAACGATGGAAGGGTCTGGGTTTCGAAGAAGAAACAAGATATGCGTAAACCAAATGATATTCCAGAAGGTGAGAGAGATTATTATTTGGAAAGGAAATATCCATCGTTCGGTAATCTTTCGCCAAGAGATATTTCTTCACGTGCAGCAAAAGAAGTATGCGACGAAGGACGTGGGGTAAAAG
>JBATIA010000540.1:0-6665 GCA_049667415.1 Ignavibacteriaceae bacterium | reverse complement strand
CCAACAAATAAAGGATTTTTTGAAGACTTTGATAATGCAGTTGCTAATGTTGAGAGCGTCTCGGAGGGCGAAAGATTAATTATCCTTGCTTTAAAAGCCGGTGTTGATGGTAATCAAAAAGCACAGGAAGAATACTTAAAAAAATTGGTTGAGCTTTACCCAAATGATGAAAGAGCTCATCAACAGTTGGGTCAGTTTTATTTTGGTCAGCAAAAATTTGAACTCGCCGTTCAGCATCTTAAAACAGCAACCGAAATAGCTCCTGATTTTTCAACATCGTACAATATGCTTGGCTACTCATACAGAAATTTAGAGAACTACGTTGAAGCTGAAAAAGCATTCAAGAAGTACATTGAGCTTATTCCAGATGATCCTAATCCTTACGATTCTTATGCAGAAATGCTCTCTATACAAGGAAGATATGAAGAGTCTATTACTCAATATCAAAAAGCGCTGGACATAAAGCCTGATTTCTTCGCTTCTCATATGGGAATATCAAACAATTATATTTACTTGAACAAGTATGATGAAGCAAAAGAGAACTGTGATAAGAGTTATGAAATTGCAAAGAATAATGGCGAAAGACGGTTCGCACTTTTCACAAAGACTGTTGCATGTGTCGACCAGGGTGATACAGATGGTGCACTCGAAGAGTTACAGAAACAATTTAACCTTGCACAAAACATTGATGACGCAGGGGCTATGACTGGCGATTTGACTCAAATGGGCAATGTTCTTTTTGAAGCTGGCAGATATGATGAAGCAAAAGCAAAATACGATGAGGCACTCTCAGTTATGGTAGGATCCGGTTTGGCTGATGAAGTAAAAGAAAATACCAGAAGATTTAACATCTACAATATGGGCAGAATTGCTTTGATGACTGGTAAAACTGAAGAGGCAAAAAAACTTGCCGGTGAATTCAATACGAGTGCAGACAAGGCAAATAATACTTTTCAAATCTGGCAGGCTCATTATCTGAATGGATTGATTGCTTTACAGGAAAAGGATTACAAAACGGCGATTAGTGAGTTTGAAAAATCTAATCTTCAGAACCCTCAGACCTTTTATTATATGGCAGTAGCTTATTCTAAGGATGGGAACGTTACGGAAGCAAAGAAGTACGCAGATAAGTGTGCAAACTTTAATGCGTTGATAAACATGAACCAGGCTTTTGTACGAAACAAAGCAATTAAAATGCTGACTTCCTTATAACTTTAACAAGGGCGGAATGGAAATTCCGCCCTTTAATTATGCTTCCAGCATAAGCTGAATTTCAGTCAGGTAGTTATTAGGATTGCCTTTAAATATCATTCCGGGTCCCTTTAAATAAACTTCTCGTGTGGGAAGTTTAATCTTTAAACCTTTTTCATTTACAAAACCATAAAGCTTTTTGTAAGATTCGGTAAGTGTTTCATACGGTCCTTTATGAATTAACGAAACACACTTACCGCCGGGCAATTCTCTAACAGAAATATTATCTGTACTGCTTCCTTTACGAACCGGGAAACAGGGTTCAAAGTCTGCATCTTCTTCTTTATATTCACCGTCGTAGTAAAGGTTCATTGCCTTTCCGTTTATTTGTCTTCCCATTGCTCTTCCCAGTATTTTAAATCCTTCTCCAACTTCATTGTATTTTCCTTTCATTCGGTAGCCGGCAACCAGTATTGTTTCAACTTGCTTTTCTTCAACTTCAAACGGATGTTCTGCTTTCATTTTGTTTTCCCTTTCATAATTAATTAATGATTCTAACGAGCGGGAAATTTCATTATATCGCTCAATCTTGCCTTGTATTTCACCCAGCTTTTCATGGAGCTGCTCTAATATCTCCTCTTCCTTGTTGAATTCATCAAGTATCTCCTTTATTTCAGAAAGACTGAATTCATAATCCTTAAGGATTTTAATCGATTTTGCCCTGTCACAATCAGCCTCATTATAATAACGGTATCCGGTAAATTCATCTATTTCGGCAGGAACAAGTATCTCCTTTTCGTGGTAGAGACGAAGAGATTTTATAGAAAGAGAAGTGATTTTAGAAAACTCGCCTATACTGAACTTCATTACTTCCTCGCTCAGGTTAATTAAAAAAGTTAATCAACTTTCAATCTCAAATATAAGGGTTGCCCTTAGGGGAGAGTCAAGCGGAATTAAAAATATTTTTTTGATTTTTCATTGTTGTACAAACTTTATTTTCACGTGATCATTCCGTGACAATTCAAAACTAACTTTCTCCTGAAAAAATCTTTAACAAAAACAGGAGAAATAATGCGTACTATTATGCTTATGCTTGCTCTATCCACATTCATATTCTTTGGATGCTCAGAGGAGGAATCGCCAACTCAAAATCCACCCACTAGTGCTACATTAAAATTAAATATTAATGGTCTCGAAGATCTTGGTTCGAACGCTAAATATGAGGGATGGATAATTGTTCCAACTTTATCTAAATCCAGTGGTGTAGTAGAGGATGCACCTGTTTCCACCGGTACATTCACTGTGAACTCTAGTGGAGTTTTAAGCCAAACCGATTTTGAAGTTGATGCAATTGATTTGGCTAATGCTACTACGTTCGTTTTAACAATTGAACCTAATCCGGATCCGGATCCTGCACCTAGTGATGTTCATATACTTGCAGGAGACTTCAGCGGAAATACATCAAACATGTCAGTTGGTCACCCGGCAGCATTGGGTAACAATTTTACTTCAGCAGCCGGGACATACATACTTGCAACACCAACCGATGGTGCAATGACAAATGAAAATAGCGGCATCTGGTTTCTTGATCTAAGTACAGGAAGTCCTGCCCAAGGATTATTCTTACCAGCATTACCAGCCGGATGGAAATATGAAGGATGGACTGTAATCAACGGAATGCCGGTAACAACGGGCACATTTACAAGTGCCACAGTAGTAGATGACGCTGATCCTTACAGCAGCACCATGCCCGGCCCTCCATTCCCGGGAGAAGATTTTCTTATTAACGCACCTATGGGTTTAACTTTCCCCACTGATATTGCCGGAGGAACCGCTGTTATTTCTATTGAGCCAGATCCTGATAACAGTTCGAATCCCTTCACATTAAAACCGCTTGTAGGTGATATACCGATGAATGCAACAGATCATTTTAATTACAATATGAGCACAAACCTTTCTTCCTTCCCATCAGGCACAGTAACAAGATAGCGCTCTCTTGTAAGGAGCTGTCTGTAAAACGGCAGCTCCGAATTTATTTCCTAATTGTGATATTTTTGTTATAACTGGCATTTATATTAATGTATAAATAATTTAAAATATGATAAAAAAAGTACTAGTAATAGAAGACGATAAGTCAATTGCAGATCTACTTGAAATTCATTTAAAAGATCTGAACTGCGAAGTAACCACAATAATGGATGGTAGTGAAGGATTGAAGTCGGCAACATCCAATCCTTTTGACCTGATAGTTTTGGATTTAATGCTTCCGAAAGTAAACGGTTTGGAAATTTGTAAAGAAGTTCGCCGAAAAGATATTTACACACCTATACTAATGCTCACTTCAAAATCAGAAGAGATGGATAAAGTTCTTGGGCTTGAAGTTGGTGCAGATGACTACTTAACAAAACCTTTTAGCATAAGAGAATTTATCGCACGTGTAAAAGCCATACTTAGAAGAGTTGAAGCAATTCAAAAAGAAATTGGGAGTGATGCGGATATTTCTGTGGGTGATTTATCAATTGAAGCATCAAAAAGAAAAGTAAGTTTAAATGGTGAACGGATTGAACTAACTCCAAAGGAATTTGATCTGCTTCATCTATTGGCATCACATCCGGGTAAAACTTATACACGAGAACAGCTTTTGAATATTCTCTGGGGCTATCAATATAACGGATATGAGCACACTGTTAATTCTCATATCAATCGGCTTAGAAGTAAAATCGAACCGGATATTTCAAATCCTGAATACATTCTTACTTCGTGGGGTGTTGGCTACAGGTTCAATGAGGAAATAAAAGATTAGTAAATGGAAAATCCTAAAAGAAAAAGATATGGTTTTTTTTCAAGTCTCTACTGGAAGATTGCTGTCGTTTTCCTGTTTGCATTAATTATTATTTCTGTTGTCTATATTTACATTGCTGCATTTACAGCAGAGATGTATTACCAGGAAGCAAGCCAAAGGCTTAATCAGGAACTTGCTCAACATATTGCTGCTGAAAACCAATTCTTCATTAATGGTGAAACCAACCAGGAAGTACTTAAAGAAATCTTTCATAATATAATGGTAATCAACCCCAATATTGAAGTTTATCTTCTGGATACTGAGGGCAAAATATTATCCTACTTTGCACCAAATAAAGAAATAAAACTTGACCACGTCCACCTTGAACCAATTAAGGAATTTTTAGAAGTTGGTACTTCAACATTTGTGATGGGTGCTGATCCCAAAAATGAACATGGTGAGAAAACTTTTTCAGCCGCAGAGGTATATGAAGGGGATGTTCATCGGGGTTACGTTTACGTTATACTTGGTGGTGAAGATTATGAGAATGCTGCCCAATTTGTTTTCGGTAGTTATATTCTCCGTCTTGGTCTTCGATCAATGACTATTACTATTATAGCCGCTGCATTATTTAGCCTTATCGCTCTTGGATTGATTACAAAAAATATGAGAACGATTGTATCTGTTGTACGCAGATTTAAGGAGGGTGATTTAGATGCAAGAATAAAATTTAAAAGTAAAGGAGAACTTGGTGAGTTCGCTGACTCATTTAATGAAATGGCTGACACCATTGTTAAAAATATTGATGAAATAAAAACAATGGACAATCTGCGCAGAGAACTTGTAGCAAATGTTTCTCACGATCTGCGAACTCCGCTTGCAACAATTCAGGGATATATTGAAACATTATTAATTAAGTCTGACTCTCTATCTGATGATGAAAGAAAAAAATATATACAGACCATCTTTAACAGCACTGAGAGATTAAAAAATCTGGTTGCAGAATTATTTGAGCTCTCAAAGCTGGAAGCAAGAGAAACGAAACCAAACCCCGAGCCTTTTTCTCTTGCAGAACTTGTTCAGGACATTCAACAGAAAAACAATGTTATAGCTGATCAAAAAAACATTAAACTCTCAGTTAATTTTCCGTATGATCTTCCGCTTGTTTATGCTGATATTGCTATGATGGAGAGAGCAATTCAAAACCTTTTAGATAATGCTTTAAAGTTTACCTCGGAAAAAGGAAAGGTATTAATAAAACTATCGCCACAAGCGGATGAGATCCTTTTTGAAATTCAGGATACAGGACGTGGAATTAATGAAGACGAACTGCCAAATATTTTTGATCGGTACCAAAGAAATCAGCGATCATCTCAAAAAGAAAACGAGGGGCTTGGTTTGGGACTGGCAATTGTGAAAAGAATCCTGGAAGTACACAACATGGAAATTAAAGTTAGAAGCGCAGAGGACAAAGGCACTGTTTTCTCATTTAACATCCCCGTTTACAAAAGCGGTTCTAAAGTCACCAAAGAAGTTGAATACAGTTAATCAGATCTAACTTTGATAATTATCCGCTGAAGTAAGCCCAAATAATTCCAACCAGGATTATGAGAAAGACGGATAATAAGAGATCTTTCCTTCTCCAGCCTCCGTCTTTGCCTGTGCCTTCCTTTTCTATTGTATGAATTGTCAGCCCATCTACTTTTTGTGAAGATGGCTGTGAAGTCAGATAGCTTACAACTACCAAAACCAGCGTACAAACCAGAAATAACAGAAAAGCAAAATGAAGAAAATTAATATCAGCATATAGATATATGAAACCACTCAACGAGTCTTTGGTCAATTCAAGAATTAATCTTGCTATTCCCAAAACAAAACCTGTTGCCAGTGCAGCAATAGCACCTTGCGAGTTCACTCTTTTTGAAAGAACACCGATTAAAAATATTGCAGCAATAGGCGGAGAAATGTAAGCTTGCACGCTCTGCAAATATTGGTATATCTGCCCTGAAATTAATTTCATCATTGGTATCCACAGCAAACCAAAAACTACCAGAACAATGGTTGAAATTCTGCCAACGAGCACTAATCTTTTTTCCGTTACATCGGGTTTAACTTTTTTATAAATATCCCAGGTAATTAAAGTTGAACAGGAATTAAAAACAGATGAGAGTGAACTCATAAGTGCGGCGAGTAATCCTGCAACAACAATTCCCTTCAAACCAATCGGAAGCAAAGTTCCAACTAAAGTTGGTAAAGCATGATCCGGGGAATCTAATTTCAAAGCACCGGTTTGTGTAAGTGCGTAAGCTATCACCCCGGGAATTACAAATATGAAAAGTGGGAGAAGCTTTAAATATCCTGCGAAGATTGTTCCTCTCCTTGATTGATTAATATCTTTTCCAGAAAGAACTCTTTGAACAATGAATTGATCTGTGCACCAGTACCACACCCCGAGTATTGGTGCACCGAAAATAATTCCCGTCCAGGGAAAATTTGGATCGCTGATCGGTTTCCACAAACTAAAAAATCCTGATCCAGCATAATTGTAAAGATTGTCTATTCCACCGAGTTTAACTAAACCAACAACCGTAACCGTAATTGCTCCACCAATCAGAATAAACATTTGAACCATATCTGTGTAAAGAACAGCACGAAGTCCGCCAAGTACTGTATAAATGCCCGTGATGATTAC
>JBATIA010000539.1:0-10159 GCA_049667415.1 Ignavibacteriaceae bacterium | reverse complement strand
TCTTTCTGCTAAACTCTGCTTCGCGGTTTCTAATATAATCTGAATTGCCAAGTACTTCACCTATAAAGTGCTGAAGGTTTCCGCAAAGATGCAGACAGAGATTTCCAGCTGAGTTTTTAATATCACCAGAAATTTTCCAAAGGTTTTCTTCATCTTTAAAAAAAGAAATTTCTGATTTTAGTTTTTCGAGATCTCGTTTGAATAGTTGAATTAATATCTCAGTCATTTACTTAACAATTCCTTAATAGTTTTGTCAAGGATTGAATTAAATTCTTCCGGTTTCTCCAGCATAGGAAAATGCCCAACTTCTTCGATTAAGATCAACTCAAAATCTTTAATGTGTATATTTGCTGATTCTGTATTTGTGGGAAATCTCTTAGAATTAATAAAACGAACAGGAATTTCCACTTTATCAAAAATCGGTGCTTCTTCAAATTCAAATAGATTTCTAAATGAATTAAGCGCAACTTCCGGAGGGGCAGAGGACATATCGTTTGAAATTGTTTCCACCAAATTGCTGTCTGCATTCTCTCCAAAAATATTTTTAACAAACGCTTTCGTTGTATTCGGAAAATCTTCTTCAAACGGTTTGAAGAATCCTTCGAACTGTTCGTCTGTCCATCTTCCTTCAATATCCTGAAAAGTATCAACTGCAATTAGTGCTTTTACCTTATCACTCATCAAATTTGCTGCTGAAAGAGCCACTGGTCCGCCCATTGAGTGCCCGATTAAAATAACATCGTTCAATTTTTCATTTTCAATTACAGCCGCAACGTCATTTGCGTAGTTTTCAATTGTCCATTCGGTTCTTTCCAAACCTGATTCTCCGTGTCCTGCCAGATCAATTGCGATGGTTTTGTACTTGTCGCTAAAATATTCAAGAGTACTTTGCCAATAACTTTTATCACAGCTCCAGCAATGAACAAATACAAGCGCCGGCTCTCCACCTACTGTTTTTAAATAAACAATTGGTTCATTGTCAAAGGAAAAAACTGTGTCTTTTTGCATTTCCGTTCCAGTATTCTGTGCGTTTAAAGTTATGATACCAAGTAAAAATAAATACAAAGATTTTTTTAAATTATTCATAATTTATGAATCCTAAATTCGTAAACGTTTATATTTTCTTTGTTCAAGACCAATTACTACTTTTTTAACACCTCCGTTCCCTGGGCGGAGGCTATAAACCACTTTCCCTTTACTTTAAGGCAGACTTCAAGTTTTTTTACTTTTATTTCTGCAGGCTTTTCTTTACCAGTCGTTTTTACAAGATAGGTAACAGTTCGGTTAATAATTGCACAATCATTTGATATTTTAATGTTCCAACCGGTTGTTGGTTCTTCCTTAATATCACGAGTTCTACTTTGCGGATTGCACAGATCAGATATGTAAGATTTTTTGTTAAAGCTCTGCCCATTTGGTATTGAACCTATGAAATCGTCAATCAAAATCTTACTTAATGAAATTGAGTCCTTTTTTGCTATTGCCTGGTCAAATTGTTTTATAAGATTTATGACTTTATCTCTTTCAGTTGTTTTTTGAGCATTGGTTGGAATGGCCAAGAGCAGCAGTACCGGTAATAAAATTAATTTTCTCATAATCTCCTCTGAGTAATATCGCATAATGTTTTTTTTATACGTGTATTATATACAAGAAATTTTGTATTATTTCAAAGGGAAGAATTTGTTCTGTTGGAAAAACTGGAGTAGAGATTGATATAAAAGACGGGTCAGTGACCCGTCTCTATAAATGTTAAACTAAGCTTTAAACCGCACCGGTCCGGCTTTCTTTACTTCATCTGCTGTTCCATCTGCAAAAAGTTTAAAGTTTTTTAATTCTTGATGAAAGTGAACAACTCTTTCTGATACTAAGAAATTGTTAATACTGAGTTTTCTTCATCAGCAATAAAATCTTGAATTAATTTGTGATTATCACGCAATAAGAATTCAATTTTATCTGTTGAACAATTACCAGCTTTGATCCAAATAATTTTTGGTGGGTGCCCTTTTATTACTGCTCTTTCAATAAAGTCAGCATCCTTTGTAAACAGAATACAAGAATTCATTTTTGCATAAAGCCAGACTTCTTCGTCATCTGCAGTTTCCAATGAAACTTCCTTTGTGTGAATTATTTCAGGAAAGATATCCTTAAGTTTTGAGCAAAGTTTAAAGGATAGATTTTGGTCAAGTAAAATTTTCATTGAGACAGGTTAATCGATCTTCTTTCTCTATCGGCAGCAAAACTGAGGCAAGCGTAAATGTCTTCTTTTGTTAACTCCGGAAAATCACTCAAAATCTGGTCAATCGACATTCCGGAAGCAAGGTATTCGAGAATATCGTAAACAGTAATTCTTAAATCTCTGATGCATGGTTTCCCGCTTCTTTTTCCCGGACTCATTGTAATAATATTTCTGTATTCCATTTTCTACCTTTAGTTTTATTCAAACTTAACTTATAGAAATAATATTATCAACATTATTAACAAGATATGTTAATGAAACGGGTCATTGACGCGTTTTAAAGATTTTAGATTCCTACTTTCTCAAGAATGACAAAAGAGTTATGTCTTAAACCTCACCGGTCCGGCTTTCTTTACTTCATCTGCTGTTCCATCTGCAAATAGCTTAAAGTTTTCTACAAACCTTGCAGCAAGTGCATCATATTTTTTCCAGTACTCGTCTTTATTTCCCCAGCTGTTGGATGGTTCGAGAACATCTTCAGGAACGTCGGGGCAGGAGAGAGGGACTTCAAAACCAAACAGCTTATCTTTTCTGTACTTTACTTTATCAAGTTTTCCATCAAGTGCAGCATTTAATAGGTTTCGCGTATGACGAATGCTAATTCGCTTTCCGACACCAAACCTTCCTCCAACCCAGCCGGTATTAACAAGCCAGACATTTGCTTTATGCTTGAGCATTCTTTCCTTCAGCATCTGAGAATATTCGTATGGATGACGAACCATAAACGGTGCACCAAAACAAGCAGAGAAAGTAATCTGCGGTTCAATTCCTAAACCGATTTCTGTACCAGCAATCTTCGAAGTATACCCGCTTATGAAATGATACTGTGCCTGCTCAGGACTCAATTTTGCGATCGGTGGCATTACCCCCGAAGCATCGCAAGTGAGAAAAATAATGTTCTTTGGGTGCTGACGGACATATCCTTCAGGAACAATATTGGGAATAAATTCTATCGGGTAAGAACAACGAGTGTTCTCGGTTATCATATCATCGTCAAGATCGATATGCCTGCTAACGGGATCAAATACAACATTTTCCAGAATAGTTCCGAACCTTCTTGTTGTTGCATAAATCTCAGGTTCAGCTTCAGCAGAGAGCCGGATAACTTTTGCATAACATCCTCCTTCAAAATTGAAAACTCCCTGACCACTCCAGCCATGCTCATCATCACCGATAAGTAATCTATTCGGATCGGCAGAGAGAGTTGTTTTACCTGTTCCGCTCAATCCAAAGAAGAGCGCAACATCACCTTTTCCGTCAGAGTCGGACTTCGAAGGCTTTCCAACGTTTGCTGAACAGTGCATCGGAAGAACATCTTCAAATGTTAAAAGAAAGTTTAGCACAGTGAAAACTGATTTTTTAATTTCCCCCCCATAAAGTGAGTTAGCTATAATTGCTGTTCTTTCAGCGAAGTTAAGAATAATACCTGTTTGTGAACGTGTTCCGTCAATTGAAGGATCAAGCTTAAAGCCATCCAAAGTGATTACTGTAAAATCCGGAATAAAATTTTTAAGTTCATCATGGTTATCAATTGTGATGAACATATTTCTTGCGAAGAGACTATGCCAGGCTTTTTCTGTAATCACTCTTACCTTAATCCTGTAATCAGGATCTGCACCTGCATAAACATCCTGAACAAATAACTCTTCACCCTGGCAATATGCTTTTGCTCTTGCCATCATTGCAGAAAATTTTTCCTGGCTAAAAGGACGGTTGTAAACGCCCCACCAGATATTATCCTTCGTGCTTTCTTCTTCAACACAAAACTTATCCGCTGCAGCACGCGCTGTGTGGGGTTTTGTATTTACCAGCAAGGGACCGTGTTTAGTTAATTTACCTTCATTCCTAAAAACTGCTTCTTCATACAGAGCTTCATCAGGAAGATTCCAAAAAACACGATCGAGATCTGTAAAGCCCTGGTTCTTTAATCTGAAATCGGAAGCAAGTTCCATTGCCTGCTTTGTTGCGGGAGTATCGAACTCTAAATATTTACTCATGACCAATCCCTCACTAATTTTCTGTCGCCAATATAAAGTTCGTTAGGTGAATTAGGATCAAGTGCCCATTTCATTCTTTCAATTCCTTCCTGAATGTCTTTTATAGTTCCGCAATAACTTAATCTTAAATATCCTTCCAAACCGAATTCGGCTCCGGGTACAGTTAGTACCTGTACTTTATCGATTAAGAATGCAGACAGTTGATTTGAGTTTTTATTATAAGCGCTGAAATCTGCAAAACAATAAAATGTTCCATCAGGTTTGGTTACTTTAACTCCTTCAAATGATTTTAAAAGATCAACCATTACGTTTCTGTTATTCTCAAGAGTTACTCTTAAAGATTCCACACTTGACTGGATTCCATTGAGTGCACCAACCGCAGCTTTCTGTAAAAGAACAGAAGGACCAGAAGTCTGATGTCCCTGGATATTGCTCATCGCGGCGATAACTTTTTTATTACCTACTGCCCAGCCGATTCGGAAGCCCGTCATTGCATATTGCTTAGAAACTCCGTTGATGATAATCATCTTTAAATTTTCATCTTGTTTTTTTGAATAGTTAAATGGATTTATAATTTTCCTGCCATCGAATATCAGGCGATGATAAATATCATCCATAATTAACCAGATATCTTTTTTCTCACAATACTGAACTACATCCGAAATAAATTCTTCAGAGTACATTGCACCGGTCGGATTGTTTGGACTGTTTATTATTACTGCTTTTGTATATGAACCAACTCTATCTTCGATATCTTTTATTCGCGGATAGAATGATCCGTCTTCTGGTAAAGCAGGAACGGGAATCGCTCCAATCAATCTTGCCATATCGGGGTAGCTTACCCAGTATGGTGCTGGAAAAATTACTTCTTCTTGCGGATTAAGTATTGCCATCAGAGCAACCATTAGTGCCTGCTTTGCACCTCCTGAGGCAATTATTTGTTGTGGACTAACTTTCCTGTTATAGAATTCTTCTGTGTATCTAATTATTGCTTGTTTAAGGGCGGGTATCCCGTCAGCGGGTGCATACCTGACTTCTCCCGTATTAACGTGTGAAACAGTAGCCATAATAGCTTCCATTGGAACTCTAGTTTTTGGCTCTCCTCCACCCAGATGAATTACCGGATCACCTTTCTCTTTTAAAATTGCAAACTTTTCGTTGAGTGCCAAGGTAGGGGAGGGCTTTATTGATTTAGCGATAAGACTTAAACTCATTATTCAGCCTTGTAGTTTGATGAATGGATTAATCATAAAAATTTATAAATGAAAATTATTTGTACTAAGCGCCATAAGCAAGAAGAATCGTAATATGGATTAAGTTATGATATAAATAGAATCAATGCAATATTCTTGTTTCGTTGGAGATCTCTCCCGTGTTTTCTTAATCCCACCTCGTTAAATTTTATAAATACTTACGGATAACAAAAGTGTTTTCTATATAAACTGATGATTAGAATAAACGTGGTTTTCAAACAAAATTACTAATGGAATTAGTAGAAATTACATTAAATCCTGTCTAAAAAAATATAAAAACGATGAATTTTGAGAACATATTACGGTATAATAGTTGTAAAAATGGGTGAAATATTAATCAAGTTAAATAATAAATAATGGGACGAGATATGAGACAGAATACATTCGAGAAAATTATAACCAGCTTTCTTTTCGGTGCACTTTTTCTTTTTATGACAATTGTCTTTTATAGTTGTAAGTCAGAAGAGAGTGCTGTTACAGATCCTGGTGGTGGAAATGGAAGTAATACAAAAGCATTAATATCCGGGCAGGTATTAGACCAGGCAACGGGTTTTCCTGTTGATAGTGCTTTGGTGAGAGTATTTGGTAATAATCTAAATACTATTTTATATACTGCTGTTGACGGTCAGTTTGCCGTGGAAGGTGAGGTAGACTTAAACGAGGATCTATTAGTATTAACATACAAGCAGAGCTATAAACTTGATTCAACAATTGTTATAGTTACTGATGTAAAGCAAGTGAGCGTACCACAGATAAGATTGAAAGAGGTAGTAACCGGTGGTGGTGGTGGCTCAGTCTCCGGTGATCCGGTAAGTATCTTCCTTGCTAGTATAACAAGCACGGTTATTGGTGTTAAAGAAAGTGGCTCAGTAGAAACAACTAGAATTACTTTTGTCGTTCAGGACTCAGCAGGAGTACCAGTTGATGAAGATCATTCTGTTGTTGTAAACTTCCTTATTGGTGCTGGTCCAGGTGGTGGTGAATTTCTAAGTCCTTATTCCGTTGAGACTAATTCAGCAGGACTTGCAGCCGTAAATCTTACAAGTGGTACCAAAGCCGGGACAGTACAAATAATCGCTACAATTAATTTCCTTAGTAATGTTATTAATTCCCAACCTGTGGGTGTAACAATTCATGGAGGATTGCCTGATCTAGTACATTTCAGTATTGCGCCTCAATCATTGAATTTCGCAGGTTATAACATATTTGGTCTGACAGATCAAATAACGGCTTTCGTCGGTGATAAATATGCAAATCCAGTAAGACCTGAAACTGCGGTTTATTTTACGACAACAGGAGGTATCATTCAAGGCTCTACATTGACAAATGAATCCGGGATTGGAAGCGTAGATCTGATTTCGGCTGAACCCAGACCTATTCATCCAACGCTCGGAGCAGGGTTTGCAACAATAACTGCTTCGACTATTGATGAGAATTCAACAACTATTTTTACTGAGACTATTGTCCTGTTTTCAGGGGTCCCTCAGGTATCAATTACTCCGACAAGTTTTAATATACCTAACGGTGGCTCTCAGGCATTCAGCTATTATGTAGGAGATCAGAATGGAAATCCACTTACAAGTGGAACAAATATTTCGGTTGCAGTCCAGGGTGAATCAGTAGAAGCACAAGGTGATCTTAGTTTACAATTACCTGATACACAAAGCCCTGCGTGGACGCAATTTAGTTTTGTAGTTTTTGATAAAGAAGATACGGTGAACGTCGCTAAACCAGTTACAATTAGATTGTCTACCGATGGACCTAATGGCGGAGCATTTTTAACTATCGGAGGAATATCTAACTAAATCCAATTTTAAACGCAGGATATAAATTTTATCATTCAATATTCTGATAAGAGTGAAAAAGGTGTCATCTGACACCTTTTTTTATAACCTGATATAAAAAACTCTTACTTCAGAAACTTTCTTTTCAAAGCTTCCTGAACGATAGGAGGGACAAAATCACTCACATCACTTTGGAGACTGGCCAGATTCCTTATTATGGTTGAATTAAGATAAGTAAACTTCTCGTGAGGCATAAGAAAAACCGTTGCAATATCGTTCGCAAGTTTTCTGTTCATTAATGCCATTTGAAATTCAAACTCGAAATCACTTACGGCACGCAGTCCTCTTAAGATACCTGTTGCACCAACTATTTTGGCATGATCTACAACAAGCCCATCAAATGAATCTACCGAAACATTATTAAACTCCTTCAGGCTTTCTTTCAGCATGGTCACTCTTTCTTCAGTAGTAAATAAAGGTGCTTTCCCAGGATTAATTGCTACCGTAACGACTACCGCATCAAACAGTTCTATGGCGCGTTTGATGAGATCTATATGCCCATACGTAACAGGATCGAAGGTACCGGGGTAGATTATTTTACGCATATTTGACATCGCCAATAATTTTGTTAAAAATCGTTTGAATATTAATGAATAGAAAAGACATTACAAAAAAATTTTGCTTTTAATTATAATTATAACATATTTCCGGGCAGGGTTTTAATAACCAGTCTTGATAATTTATTTTTACTATCTACATTTATTTAGAAGGAAACTTATATGCGCTGGAAGGGAAGAAGAGAAAGTTCAAACGTTGAAGACCGTCGTGGTCGTTCGCCAAAAGGAATGGTTGGTGGCGGAATTGGAACTATAATTATAATACTGGCTATATATTTTCTGGGCGGAGATCCTTCACAATTATTAAACACTTCGCAACTGGATAATTCGGGCACAACCTCGTCTTATGAGGGTACAACAGAGGAAAATGAACTTGCACAATTTGTATCTGTTGTTCTTGCGGAAACCGAAGATGTTTGGACGGAGATATTCCGCAAGGAAGGATCCAGTTATAAATATCCGAAACTTGTACTTTATTCTGGCAGTGTTCAGTCTGCTTGTGGATTTTCCAGTGCAGCGACCGGTCCTTTCTACTGCCCGGGGGATTACAAGTTATATATTGATTTAAGTTTTTATGATGAGCTCCAACAAAAATTTAAAGCGCCGGGAGACTTCGCCATGGCCTATGTTGTTGCTCACGAGGTTGGACACCATGTCCAAACTCTTCTCGGCATAAATGAGAAGGTTATGTCACTAAGATCAAGATTAAGTGAAAAAGAATTTAATAAATATTTAGTCCGTTTAGAATTACAGGCAGATTATTTAGCCGGCGTATGGGCACATTATGCAGACAGAACAAATTTACTTGAGGAAGGTGATCTCGATGAAGCACTTAATGCTGCAAGTGCCGTTGGTGATGACCGAATTCAAAAAAGTATGCAGGGTTATGTTGTTCCCGAGAGTTTTACCCATGGTACTTCCGAACAAAGAAAAAGATGGTTTAATAAAGGATTCAGATCAGGCAATTTAAGTGATGGAGATACTTTTAGTGCAGAGAGTCTTTAAAAAAATTGCTGAATAAAGCCCATTATCAGATGGGCTTTAATGATTATTTAATTAATCTTCTCTACAACTAAACCAGTGCCAAATTCCTCAACCTCAAGTAATTTAATTACTTCATCAGTCTGAGTATCTATTATTCCTATTGTACTTCTATTGTTTTCACCGGCTACTTTAAAATAAGGAACAAATCCGCCATCCTCGTTTCTGCTCGATACGTATACATATTTATCGTCGGATGTAATATCGCAACCGTGCAGCATTCTAAATCCGGGATGAGTAATTTCTTTTATCTTCGTCCACGTTTCTCCATTCTTTTGAATAACATTGACGTTATGCATCATCATTGAGCCGACGTAAATTTTATTTCCGTCACTTGTTATAGCGATGTGCATTGGCATTCCGCTCACCGGAATTTCAGTTACCATTGAATCTGTAGTGGTATCGTAAACCAGAAGTTTTGCAGTGCCTCTTGCAGATATGTAAAGATACTTACCATCCGGGGATACATTTGCTTGCATTGGCTGTGTACCTTGCGGTAAAACAATATCATCATAATCTCCATATTCATCCGTTATTCCATTTACAATAGCAACTCTATCCAGGGTAAGATTTGCGACGTATAATTTTGAACCATCAGGTGTTAGTCCCATACCGTGAGGTACACCAACTGCATTAAGATTTATTTCTTTCATTATTGTCATACCAGCTAAATCTACTACATATACTGATTGAAATATTGGATCCGATGTTGAAGAACGGGAAACGTATGCTTTACTTCCATCGAGCGATATTTGGATCATTCCAGCTTTGGTGATACCTGAAACTTCGCCAACTACACTATAATCGTCAGTATTTATTTTTAAAAATTTTCCTGCACCTATTAGAGTAACATATAAAAATCCATCTCTTACTTTTACCATATGTGGTGTTGCGGCTTGAAGGCTTGGCTGTTCCACATCGATAACTCCAGAAACAACTTTTGAGTTTCCATCAATTACGGAAACCTTATCACTTTTCTGATCGCACACATAAACTCTGTAACCAGGATTGCTGAATGGTAAGTTGCCATAATTGTCTCTGGTACCGTTCATTATCCAGTTTTTTATGGTATCAATATCTGCCTGCTTAAGTGAGAGAACATCGTGTGGTGCAGCAGGAGTTACATTTCCAATCATCATTTGGTACAGCAGACTTTCCTGAAGTCTGAAAGGAATTACCACATCACCACCGTAATTGGGTACCGTACCGCCAGAACGATTGGAGCTTCCTT
>JBATIA010000538.1:0-5513 GCA_049667415.1 Ignavibacteriaceae bacterium | reverse complement strand
AGGAAGTTTGCACCAAATCCTCCACTCACACCACAGAATGCTGCTGCAAGTCCTGCCATCGGGTGTCTTCCAATCGCATAAAATATCATTGCTCCTAAGGGAATAAGAATTACATAACCCGCTTCGGACGCTAAGTGAGAAAGAACACCGGCAAGAACTACTGAGCCTGTTATCAGTTTTGTCGGAGCTTTTAACACGAGGGCTCTGATAACAGTATTAAAAAGTCCGGAGCCTTCAGCAACACCGATTCCGATCATTACGGCAAGAACGTATCCAAGCGGAGGAAAGAGTACAAAGTTGTGAACAACGTTTTCATAAATCCATCTTAAGCCATCGCCATTCAGCAAATTTTTTACGTAAATAGTAGAGCCGTCTGCCGGATGAACTGCAGTCATACCCACTATGTCTCCAATTAAAGAAACTACTGCGACAATAACGGCAAGAAGTCCAAACAGCGTTGCAGGATGCGGTAACTTGTTACCGACAATTTCTATGTAGTCTAATGATTTATTGAAGATACGTGATGCGAGAGATTTCAATTTTTACTCCGATGGTTAAAAATATTGGTTGTAAAAATAGGGTTATCCGAATGGAAATAAAAAGACTTGGTGGATTAATTATTCCAAATAAATTCTCGGGACGCGTGTATTAATGTTAGTAAGAATTTCGTACGGAATTGTTCCTGCCCATTCAGCAAGGTCTTCAGCAGTAATAGAATTTTTTCCATCGGTTCCAAGTAGAATTACTTCATCGCTATTGTATGCAGAATCATTCTCGATGTTCACAACAATCTGATCCATAGAAACATTTCCAATCACGGGATATTTTTTTTTATTAATTATTACTTCTGCTTTGTTACTGAGACTTCTGAAATAACCATCACCGTAACCAACCGGAATTGTTACTGCTCTAATATTGTGGTCTGGTTTGTAAGTTAAACCATAACCAACAGCATTACCGGCTTTTATAACTTTGAAGTATACCACCAATGATTTCCAGGTTAGAGCAGGTTTTACTGAAACAGTTTTCTTTATTTGATCAGAAGGATAAACACCGAATAACATTATACCGGGTCTGACCATATCAAAGTTTGCTTCTTGTAACTGCAGAATCGCACCTGAGTTTGAAATGTGTCTGAGCGGAGGTTTTATTGAATGTTTGTTATAATATTCGAGAACTTCATTGAATCTTTCAAGCTGAAGCTTGGTATGAGTTAAATCGTTAGATTCAGAATTAGCAAAGTGAGAATAAATCCCTTCAACAATAATATTTTTGCAAGCGTGAGCTGCATCTAAAAATTTTTCTGCATTGTAATAATGAACTCCAATTCGTTCCATACCTGTATCAATTTTCAGATGGACAATCGCTTTGGTTTTCATCTGTGCAGAAGTTTCATCAATCTGTTTCAGCTTGTCAATTGATGAAGCTGTTATCGTAAGATTGTGCTTTAAAAAAAGCGGTATCTGATTTCCCCATACTCCTCCTAAAACAAGAATAGGCATTTTAATTCCCATTTCACGGAGCAGTATCCCCTCCTCAACAACTGCAACTCCGAGATAGTCGGCTTTCAACTCTTCGTAAAGTTGTGCAACGCGAATCAAACCATGACCGTAAGCATTAGCTTTCAGGATTGGCATAATTTTACAACCAACGTGCATATTGACACGATTGAAATTTTCTATAAGAATTTTCAAGTTTACTTCAACTCGAGTCGGACGAACAATTTCATCTATGCTGATTATGGGATGGTTTGTATGCTTTTTCACAAATGCTTAAATGAATTATTATTTAATGTCCACACAAAGATAAAGCAGAATTGATTAAAATATTCTGTTGCTGGTTGAAGATTTTAACCAATTTAGTTACGTTAATATAAGGATTGAAAAAAATTATTAAATCTGAATCACCTGCCGCAACGGTAAAAAATAAATAATGGAGGAAGTAAAATGGTTGAAGTTACATTTACTTATGATTTCCTTCCGAACATTGACGAATTAGCTTATACAAAACTTGCCAGGAAAGCCACAAGATCAATGTTATCGGCAAAAGGATTTATAGAATTCCACGCACACAGAAATATGACGGGATCGCCACATGTAAAAAGAACATCAGTCTGGGAAAGTCTTGCAGATTGGGCAACGTTTGCTCAGGATCCGGAATTTCAGAAATTGACAGCCGAATTCCGTACTTATGTTACTAATCTGGATGTTCAGTTATGGGGTCCATCTCCTATAACTCCAGAGCCGGTAAGACCGTAGATTGAGATCTTAAATATTTTCAGATCTTTGTTTTAGAATGTAAGATTATGCCAACTAATCTTCCACCGGAATATTTCAGAGCTGATCAGAAGTTCAGAGAAGCTGAATCTGCTCTTGCTAAAATTTCAGCTCTGGAAGAAATGATGAGCACAATTCCGAAACATAAGGGTACTGATAAATTAAGAGCAGAGCTTCGCAGAAAAATATCCAGACTAAAAGTCGATCAGAAAAAAAAGAAAGGTGCAGTCAAACACGAATCAGAATATCACATTGAAAAAGAAGGTGCAGGAAGAGTAGTTTTAGTAGGATCGGCAAATGTCGGTAAGTCATCAATCCTTGCAGCATTAAGTCACGCAACTCCGGTAATTTCTGAAGCTCCATTTTCCACGTGGGTACCTCTACCGGGGATGATGTTGATTGACGACGTCCAGATTCAACTAATTGATACTCCTCCATTATCAAAAGAAATTGTTCAACCCGAACTCTTCGACCTGATACGAAGTGCAGATTTAATTTTAATTGTTGTTGATCTTCAGGCAACTCCATTCCAGCAACTTGAAGATTCAATATTGCTTTTGAATGAGCATAAGATCATCCCTAAGCAAAGAGAATCAGCAAATGCAGATGATAGAAGAATTCAATTAATTCCTGTGTTAGTTGTTGTGAATAAAGATGATGACGAACAGTGTGATAAAGACTTTCAGGTTTTTAAGGAACTTCTGGAAGTGGAATTACCTTTAGTTCCAATCTCTGTAAATAATCAACGTAACTTTGAAAATCTTAATAAAAGTATTTTTGAAATTTTGGAGATTATCAGGATTTATTCAAAACCTCCTGGTAAAGATGCTGACATGACAAAACCATTTGTAATTAAAAAAGGAAGTACGTTGGAGGAGTTTGCAGGCAAAGTTCATCACGATTTTCAGCAGAAACTAAGAACCGCACGTGTGTGGGGAAGCAATGTTTACGATGGTCAGTTGGTTGGAAAGGATCACGTCCTTCACGATAAAGATATTGTCGAATTGCATTTGTAGCAATATTACTGGTGTCATTCCGTGCTCGACCCGGAATCCATAAAATAAATTGCTAATTAAATTCCGGTTCTTCTCCAGATAAATCGGGATTGACCGGAATGACAAATAAAGTTAATTAAATTTTATTCGAATTAGTTGACCATTAGTAATTTTTTATTTACGTTGTAACTGAAAATATGGAGGACAAATACAATGGGGATTATAAAAAAATTTGTCGGTCCCGTATCTAAGTACGACGATACAATTCCTTACACCTACATTGCCAAAGTTAAAATCTTCGACAGAGATGATGATCTTGTTAATCACTACTTTGCAGATACAATTTGTGGAGTGATTGAATACCTGGCTGCAAATAATATTCTTCCTGAAGATGTAGAGTTGTTTGCCTGCTACAAGAAAAAAGAAATACCGATCGACAAGAAATACTGTCTATCTGAAGAAGGAAAATGGCTTGAAAGACCGGAAATTTGCCGTTCCCTTGAAGAACATTACAAAGAGACGATGGAAGAGCAGTACAAAGGTCATATTGAACTTGGCGAATGCTCCTTCGATGACCGTGATCGTGAAGGCAGTGGACCGTATTAAGTTAAATTTTTAGAAAGCATATTTGGAAACAATAACCTCAATACTTTTAGGAATCGGACTTAGCGCTGCGACGGGATTCAGAATTTTTGTTCCATTTCTTGTCGCGAGCGTTGCGGCCATAACCGGCTACCTTCCCCTTTCACCATCATTTGAATGGATTGGAACTTACCCTGCTTTAATTGCATTCGGAGCTGCTACAATAATTGAAATCGCAGCTTACTACATTCCCTGGCTTGATAACGTACTTGATTCAATTGCAACTCCAGCCGCATTTATTGCAGGTGCCATTCTAATGGTTGCAGTCGTAAGTGGATTGCCTCCATTAGCAAAATGGGCATTGGCTATAATTGCAGGAAGTGGAGCAGCAGGAATAGTTCAAACCGGAACAACATTAACAAGAGCAGCATCGACAACAACCACTGGAGGACTGGCAAACCCGGTTGTTTCAACTGTGGAAGCTGGGTCAGCAATTGGATTATCTTTGCTTGCAATCTTTATTCCTGTAATTGCAGGTTTAATAACGGTTGTCTTGTTATTATGGTTAAGTAAAAAAGTAGTCAAAAAACTGAATCGAAAGAATAGTTAACACGATTTATCGTAATATAATTGAGAACAGACCAATCGTTATTTAACCGAGGTGCTTGCCAGTAAAAAAATAATTACTTAGTTTTCAGCAACACCTCATTTAATTGTATAAATCACCATTCTGAGGGCAAACAAATCATTCATTAACATTAATAGGAGGCAGACTATGCCTAAACAAAAATTTTTTCTTGCTTTAATTACAGTTTTCATCTGCTTATCAGGCATATTGATTGCACAGCAGGAAATGAAAGACCAACTCTACTGGGTCAGGGAAGAAGTTGCAAAAGTGGATATGTGGGATAAATATGAATCAACTTCTAAAGAGTGGGTTGAATTGATGACGGGTGCAGGTCTCGATTTCCCATATATGTGGGCTTCACAAAGGGATGATGCACACTATTATTATCTTTTTCCATTAGAAAATTATGCAGCTATCGATAAATTCCCTGGAACATTTGGTGCTGCTATTGAGAAAATCGGAAAAGATAAGTGGGCAAAATTTATGATAGAGAATGAAAGCAGTATAGAGACTCATAAAGATTTTATTGTAACCCGGTCCGCGAAATATTCTTATTGGCCAGAAGAACCAAGGTTAAAACCTGAAGAAGCAAAATTTATCCACTGGATGTTTTTTCATTACAAATTAGAGAACCGTAAAGAAATAATGGATATAATGACAGAATGGAAAAATCTTTATCAGGATAAAAATATTAAAAGCGGATACACTATCTGGCTGATGGAATTGGGTCGTGATAACAATATGATAGTTCTGACAGAAAATTATAAAGATGGTGCTGATTATTACACTTCTATGGAAGCAGATAATGCATTAATGGAAGCCGAAGCAAGTGCCTTATGGGCAAAAATGTCGCCGTTTATTACTAATATTGAAAACAAATACGGTAATCAAAGACCAGATCTTGGGTTTGTAAAAGAACAGAAATAATTTTTAATTAATTAGCCCTCTTGATTGAGGGCTTTTTAATTCCCCAATTAATGTCGTTTTCCGGTGTAAAGATTTTACTATTTTATTCATCCCATATTCCATTAC
>JBATIA010000537.1:0-1746 GCA_049667415.1 Ignavibacteriaceae bacterium | reverse complement strand
ATATTTACAGGCTTATGGTATCTTTGGGTTGTTGTTTATATGATCAGATCATTCAAATGGTTTGATGAACAAATAGAAAAAAACAAGACTGTTTAATTTGAAGAGAAAATGAAATGAACGGAAAGATTAGAGCTTTTCTTTTGCTTATTGCCGCGAATCTTTTTCTTAGCTCATGCTCGGCGCAGATGCAGCCCCCGGATCTTCCTGATATTTCAGAAATTGAATCATTCACCAAAGCAGATCATTCACTCACATTTTATAATCTTGATGGTGAACAAAAAAAGCTTGGTGATTTTAAAGATAGTGTAGTTTTCTTAAATATCTGGGCTACCTGGTGTCCTCCATGTCTTGAAGAGATGCCTTCCATTCAAAGACTTTATAACAAAGTCAGCAGTACTGATATTGCTTTTATTCTAATCTCACCTGAAAAAGAGGAAGTAATAAAAAATTATTTGGACAAAGAAGGATATACTTTTGATGTTTATTTGCTGAAGGATGAACTGCCAAAAGTTTTTTATTCCGGACAGGTTCCCACAACTTATTTAATTGATAAAAAAGGAAATATAGTCCTTACTCATATTGGTTATGCTATTTGGGATGATGAATCAGTTGTAAGGTTTCTCGAGGAATTAAGTAATAACCATTAAGGAAATTCAAATGATACAAAAGGAAGATAGTAATTCTCTGTACATCGTTGGCGGTGTTTGCGGGATGCTTTCAATCATCCTGTACATTATCGTTATAATGGTTTCGTTTCCTGCTCAGATTTCTTTTTCACTTGCAATTCTCTGGCCGTTGCTTGGTGTTATATACGCATACGCATTATACAGATTGGTTGCAATTGAACAGGAAGGTGCTCTTAACCGTCTCTCATTTATTTTTGCTTGTCTTGGGTTCACAATAGTAGCACAGATGCTTTCAATCCAATTAGCCTTAGGATTCGGGATTGAAGAATATCGATCAGCCGCAGGTGCTGACGTAGATTTTTGGAAATCGATTCATAAAGCTATTAGGCTTGTTGATCTGGGATTGGATGTTGCCTGGGATGTTTTCATCGGTGCTTCTCTTGTAATAGGAGCCATACCCATTTCGCGCCATAGCCGACTTGGGCTATTTTGGGGGATACCTGCAGCCGTACTTGGGTTTTTAATAATCGGTCTGAATGTTGTTACATTTCCCTGGCCGCCGGATACGCAGGGACTTTTTGATATTGGTCCTTTTGTTGGTTTGTATAATATCGCATTGGGATTCTGGATGTTGAAGCTAGGAATGAAGTTCAATAAAGAATTAAAACTAAAATTAGGCTGAAGTTTAATCTATGGCAAAAGATAATGAATAGTAATATTTCATATTTTTATTAAGCATCCATTCAAAAAATGAGTGAAAGAAAATGTGCTATTCAGTTTACGTAGGCTCTTCTGAAAAACTTAAAACCGGTAAGTTTATTCCGGAAAAGACTGAAATTTACCTTGAGCAGCCAACAGAAGATGAGCTGAATGCATTAAGACTAAAATTTAAGAATCCCTATATCTACTATGTTGGTTCATCCACTCAATGTTCCTGCGGTCTTCAGTTCGATCCGGAAAAATTTAATGACCCTAAAGAACAAATTAACAAAACATCACCAATGAAATTTTTAGAGTTTATAAATGAACAAACTAAAAAAGAAGATCTCGAATTTTACTGCTGCTGGGACGGGAAATGGAATGAGCCTGTCGAATCCAGAATGGAGATTGATATTCGGAC
>JBATIA010000536.1:0-4603 GCA_049667415.1 Ignavibacteriaceae bacterium | reverse complement strand
TTATAAGCCCTTATATGAAAAATAATATTCTATTATCATTCATATTTACACTTAAATAATCATGAGTATAGTACTAGATTTAGTAGGTTCTGTAATTATTGCAGGCATACTGTTGTTAATGATGTTTAATGCAAACACTTATCAATACAATGCGAGGTTTGCATCTGACTCTGAACTACAAATGCAACAGAATGCAAAGACCCTTGCGGATATCTTAAGTTATGATCTAAGAAAAATTGGCTATGAATGTAAGATTAACCCTTTTTTAGTAGCCGACTCCGAGCGGGTCTCATATTATGCAGATATGAATAGAGACGGTACACAGGATGTAGTAACATATTTTGTAAGCGATACCACCCATGCAAGTTCAACTACAAATCCTGAGGACCGCGTTTTAATAAGGATAGTAAACAACGATACGATTGCCGGACCATCACTGGGATTAACAAAAGTTAGGTTTTCTTACTACGATCAGTTTGGAACCCCGACCTCAGATTTTGACGAAATAGATTTCGTCAAAGCTGAATTATGGGTTGAGTCTATCGAAGCGGTTGACAAAGAATATTTATTCACCTACTGGGAATTAACAATTAGTCCGAGGAATTTATGAGTGGAAAAACAATGATTATTCTGGCACTTGGCTTTTCAATTATCACATCTTTTCTAATACTTAAATTGAATGCCAATTCAAAAGAAGGATTGACAACAACTGTTGATCACTTTAAAAGCATTCAGTCACGGTTGATTGCCAATTCGGGTGCAGAGATTTATTTGGAAAAAATGAGGAGAAACAAAACCCTCACAGGAACATTTAATAACAACACAATTATGGGTGGATATTATGATATTGATATTTCCGGACCCGATTCTTTTCTTACAATTACTTCAACAGGATATTTTGATAATACAGTTCATCAATCAATAATAAGGGCAAGCAGAGAACCGGTCCAATTACCACCAACATTAGGAGCTCTTTATATTGTCTCCGATGTGCTGGGGTTAAAACTAAATGGAAATCTTGATATTGATGGTAATGATACCAATACTAATGGATCACCCGGGCCAGAACCTTCTTTACCAGGAGTTGTATTAGATGACGCTTCTGATAGTGCATATTTTATAAATAACATAAAACCAAAAATTGCTAATGATATTGAAGGTTTGGGTGGCAGCCCAAGTGTTCATTCGACTCCTGATACAACAGATTGGGAAGCAATAGTGATGAACACAATTTTTGCCGCAGATATAACTGTTCCAACAGGTACTTACTCATCCGGAACTTTTGGAACACCAACCAATCCTAAAATAACTTTTATGAATGGTAATATTCATTTATCAGGTACTTGCCAGGGTGATGGGATTATGATAATTAATGGTAATCTTACTATGAGTGGGCAATTCACCTACAGAGGAATTATCCTTGTTTACGATAAATCGACAATCGATTGTCAAATTACAGGGAATGGTGGTGTTTATGGAACAACTATTCTTGTTGGGTCAAATGTGAATCTTCATGCTACTGGTAACGCAGGATTTTATTACAGCAGTCAGGCAATTAAGAATTCTCAACTATATCTTAAATCTTCAAGGTTTGATATTGCGAGTTGGTGGGAGTAAAACCATTATATCCTGAAATTGATTTAATATTATCAGGATACGAACTGATAACAATATAAATTCTTCTAAACTAAAACAGCTAATCTTTTGATTAGCTGTTTTTTTATTATCAAGATATGTAACTGTGATGAATTTAAGAATTTATAATCTGTGTTAGCGGGATGCTAACTTATTGAGGCCTCTTCAGCTACTTCGGCAGATTCCAATTTTCCAACCTTATTTACATTATCAGCTATCGTTTGATTATTCGTCATTAGGTCTTTAAATGTCTCAGCATCAATCTTATAAAGTGTGCAGTCTTTTTCTGCAATTACGAATGAAGCCCTGTTTGATCCATCAAGAATTTCCTTTTCACCAAAAAAATCAAGTAAATATCTGCGCTCAATATTGTTTTGATCACAGAATTTCATTTTTACTTCGCCTTCGACTATTAAATAAAAGTCACTTGACTCATCGTCAAACGAATATATAAGAGTTCCCTCTTTAACAAAAACAAAGTTTTTAGGCTTAATGAATGATTTGAGAAAAGACTCAGGAACGGCTTTAAACATTTCGTTTGTTTTTACAAGCTTTAATAAATCCTGATCGACTATCATATGTTCCCCTTTATTTAATTATTGAATTAATTTTATTAATTAAAATAATCTATTATCCGTGCTAATAACCCCAAATTAAGTACCAATAAATGCATAGATTTATTCTTGTTTTATTCATTTCAAAAGAAAAACGAAGTTTCTGGCGGTAAATATTTCATTTTTAACATCCAATTTTTGGACTTTTAAGAATTAAGTTATGAATAGAATAATTGCTACTATGTTATATTATTTTTTCCTCTTATACATTTTGTTGGACTTTCAAATTTGCAATCTCCGCCTTGAACGAAATTAATGACGACAGAAATGTCGCAGTTTTCGTTAAACAATGAACTCACCCTTCAGATTTTAACTGAAAACAGAACTTAAATTTTCTGCATAGCTATTGTAAGTGTTTTCTATGAAAATTTAATTGACACAGAATTAATAGACCAGAAATAGGAGAGAAATATTTAAAGATGAATACAGGACAATCACTACTAAGTATTGGTGCACTCTTCCTTCTATCCCTTACGGTATTGAGAGTAAATAATACCATACTATTTACAGATTCAGTTATGCAGGATTCAAAATTTGGAGTACTTGCTACATCATTGGCAACATCATTAATAGAAAAAGCTAGCAATAAAGCTTTCGATGCAAATACAGACGGGAACCCAGTATCGAATCTCTCAGAATTGACGGGGGTGGGAGGTTTGGGACCGGGAAGCGGTGAGAATCCTCCAGATAATTGTAACGATTTTGATGACTTCAACGGATATACTGCTACTATTAGCAATTTACCTTCGGCTGTATTCAATGTTTCTTGTGAAGTTTGTTACGTGAACCCAACCAATCCTAATGGCATTGCTGGTTCTCCAACCTGGCACAAGAAAATGACCGTAATAGTCACAAGTGAAAATATGGGTAATCAATTCCAGCGAGATACGCTAAGGCTCTCGACTATTTATAGTTACTGGACTTTCAGGTAGGAGGAAAAATGGGCTTTGCAACTATATTCGATATTATTGGTTCAATCATCATCGGGGGTATCCTGATGATGATTACCTGGAGGTTAAGCGATGCTGCAACTGAAAAAACTTATAACAACAGCGGTGAGCTTTCTCTACAGCAAAATCTTACTACCGTTGCCCAAATTCTTGAAACCGATTTTAGAAAAGTTGGCTTTTGTGCTGACTATAATAAATTCCCGGACCCCAGTAAAGCAATTGTTTATGGAGATGAATCCAGAATAACATTTCTTGCAGATGTCGATCTTGATACTAATATGGATTCAATAAGATATTACCTGGGCCCTACTTCAGAACTAAGTGCAACGCCTAATCCTAGAGATAGATTGTTGTACAGAATTGTTAATAATGAACCGGTAGTTTCTTCAAATTTGGGTGTAACTCAATTCAGGTTAGTTTTCTTTGATGCATTAGGTGATACACTTCCACCACCTATAACAACTCCGGGGATTATTTCCAGTTTAGAAATTAATCTAGCTGTGGAAAATGTTGCAGCTTATGACACTGCATATACAGGTGCTTTTTGGCGGCAGATAAGATTAGTTGCAAGAAATATAAGAAACAGATAAAGGAATAAAATCATGAGTGGAAAAGCTACATTACTTTTAATAGTTGGTTTCAGTTTAATATTCCTCGTTGTATCAAGAAATTTTGGAATTACTTCAACCAGGGCGATAGATAATTATGTCGATTACTACAAAAAAGCAGTTTCACACAATATTGCTGTAAGCGGAGCTAATATTGCAGCCAATAATATCTTTTTAGATCCAACCTGGGATGCGAGTGGATATTCAAATATTGATTACCAGGATGGAACTATTAGTCTCGATGTTCAGCAAATTGATCCGTACAAAAACATCATTGAAATTACAGCACATGGTAATTATGATGGATATACCGACACTGTAAAAATAAAGCTTGCACCCAGCAAGTTTTCAAAATTTGCTTATTATTCTGTTAGCGAAGGTGGTACGATATGGTGGACAGGAAATGACACTGTATGGGGCCCATTTCATACACAAGATTATATGAGAGCTTACCGTCATCCGGTATTTTATGGAAAAGCAACTACTAAGAAAAAATTAATATATTACACAAGTCAGAGTTTGGATAAGCCTTATTTCTTCGGTGGATATCAGGACGGTGTCGATCTTCCGTTACCAGCAGATGCAGTTGATAACCTTGAGCCAATTGCTGATGATGATGGCCTAAAACTTTCAGGGCACGATACTGTCTATATTACTTTTGACAGAGACTCATTAAGGTATAGATATTCCTATAACTCTAAAAATACTGTTGTTTATTTACCTGCTGCGGCACCAAATGGATTAATCTTTGCAAAGGATTGCGTGGTTAGATTAAAAGGAACAGTTAAAGGTCAGT
>JBATIA010000535.1:0-1994 GCA_049667415.1 Ignavibacteriaceae bacterium | reverse complement strand
TAATTTGTAGTACAGGCATGAATAGCAAAGGGGAATACTTTGACGGGGAAACCCTGGTACATAGCATTGAAAAAGCCATTGGTCCGGACCGAATATTTTTTGGTGGCATGGCCGGAGATGATGGGACTTTTACAGGCACTTATGTATTTACGTATGGAAAAGAAACTGACTTTGGTATTGCGGCTCTTGTTTTTGATGCAGATAAAGTAGCATTGCAAGGAATGGCTATCACCGGATGGAAACCAATGGGCATTTCAAGAATAGTAACCAAAAGCAAAGGGAACCTGGTTTATACTATTGATGATAAGCCGGCTGTTGAAATGTATCTCAAATATTTGGGCAAAGAAGATAAAAAAGATGAAAAGTCTTTTAATGTGATGGATGAGTTGGGCATGCCTTATCCTTTTATCATAGAAAGAAAATCCGGCGGAGAAACAGTTCTAAGGACACCAATGAGCATTGATCATAATGAAAATGCTATTGCTTTGGATCTTGAAATTGCCCAGGGAACGAAACTTTGGTTTTCCATGCCTCCTGATTTTGATATTGTTGAAGAAATAATTGATGAAGCAAAGCAGCTAAAAAATAGTAACCAGCTTGATGCAGATGCTTTGTTGATTTTTTCGTGCGCAGGCAGACAACCGGTATTAGGTCCCTTAGTTACAGCAGAAAATGAAGGATTACATGAGGTGTGGAAAAAACCTATGGCAGGATTTTTTACCTATGGCGAATATGGAAGGGCTATAAAGGGAAAACAAGAGTTTCATTCGGGTGCATGTTGCTGGGTAGCTATAAAAGAAAAATAAGTTTTTTATGAACGAGAAGCTTAAAAACATATTAAAACTGATTGAACAAAATAAAATCTTGACTCCCGAGGAGAAAGAATCAGCTATAAAGGCATTGAAAGATGCTGATAAAGAATTAGAAATAACTGCATTTAAACTTGAACAAACAGAGAAAGTTAAGAAGACCACAGCGATATTGCTTGAAGAGACAATTGAAGAACTTGAACAAAAAAGAATAGCTGTCGAAGCACAAAATCACGAACTTGAAATAGAAGCCTCACTCGAAAGAGTCAGAGCAGTTGCTATGGGTATGAATAAATCAGATGATTTATTGAGTATCTGCGAAATCTCATTTAAAGAGTTTAAGAAACTTGGCTTCGATAATATCAGAAATGCTCTTATTCACATTCAATACGATGAACAAAAGTATTTTATGGATTATGATTTCTCTGATTTAACAGGCGGTGCAATTACAAAAATCGAATACGGTTCTCATCCTGTAGTAGAGGATTATTTGAAGCAAATTAAAAGTGCTAAAAATGCTTTTGCCCAGACCGTATTAAAAGAAGACCAGCTTGAGGAATGGAAAGATTTTAGAAGAAACTCCGGACAGATTGATGATCCCCGATTAGATAAAGCAACTGCGCTTTACTACTACTTCTTCTCAATTGGTATAGGTGATATCGGCATATCTACATTAGAACCGATTAACGAATCACAAATAAAAATTCTTAAACGTTTCAGAAATGTTTTTGATTTAGCATACCGAAGGTATACAGATATTACTCGGGCAGAAGCACAGGCAAGAGAAGCTCAAATTGAACTTGCACTTGAAAGAGTACGTGCAAGAACAATGGCCATGCAAAAGAGTGATGAATTGAAGGAAGTTGTTGCTAGTGTGTTTGATGGCATGAAGAGTCTTGGCGCTGATCCAACGGTTTGTAACATTGCCCTTGTTGACAGGAAAACATGTGATACCGATGTATGGACAGCTCACCAAACTGATAATGGTATGATAACCTACAAAGTGTTTATTTCGCACTTTGAGCATCCATTTAGAAAAAAATTGCTGGATTCATTTTTGAATGAAATTCCCTTCAGCGTTCATGAACTTTCCGGGGATTTAAAAAAATCCTATGCCCAATATTTATTTGAACACGTTGATTATAGCAAAGTCCCTGATGAGGTAACTAAGTCCAATGAAAAACT
>JBATIA010000534.1:0-4332 GCA_049667415.1 Ignavibacteriaceae bacterium | reverse complement strand
CATATACTCACTCATTAAAAAGCATTGATCATATTTGTTGCATTCATCCTGTATTCTGGCGGTTGTATTGAGAACATCTCCATGGTAAACAATTTCTTTCTTAATGCTGCCTATCCATGTGACCGATACCTTGCCGGCATGCAGAGCTGCCTTAAATAGCGGAGAAACTCCGTATTTTTTCAAATATTTTTCTTTATTCAAATCGATAGCATTCTTTATATCAAAAAAACAGTTTATGCACCTGGAATGTTTGATCCCGTCTGCGAATGACCATGTTAAAATAATCTCATCGCCAATGTATTGATAGATTTCGGCTTTAGACATGATGATTGCATCTGTCATATTATGGTAGTAATCAATAAGGAAAGAACTATAATTAATATTCCCGATTTTCTCTGCAATTCCTGTAGAGGATTTTAAATCTATAAATAGAAATATTTTATCAATCTCTTCAGGGCGGTGATATTTGCCGGTAACATACTTTAATAAGTCTCCGGGTCTGTGTAATCTTCTTATTTGAATTAGCGAGATCGCCAAAACCGAGATGCTGGCTATGATTCCAAGATCCCTCAAATAGTTTTCTTCATAAAGTGCGAAGTATATTGATTTGCTAAGCGACAAATCCGAAACAATATATTTGCTGATTGAGTTAATTGATAATTCATAAAAAGCGAACACGGAAGAATATACCACCGCACGGAATGATAGAAGAAACAGGTAGCTTTTTTTTCTGAATTTTTCAAGGAACAGGAATTCTTCGCATAGCCCGACAGTAGTGCCAACTAAAAAACCTATTATTGTTCCTCTAATGGTTGGGAGGAAGGTATCTATTCTGTCAATATATTGAAGGGCTAATCCGATGCCGGCACCAACAATAGTACCGATCAAACTGTAATAAGAAACGTTCTTTAATTTATAATTTCGTGTAACGAACATATTATCAGGGAACGGAATTAGAAAATAATTCTAAGTCGATGCGTAATATTTAACCAAAATAAGAGGAAATAAAAAGTTTTAGTGCAATTGTTTTGTTGTTCGATGAAAAAGATTACGATTTATAACAACGGTTTGGACAAAAGGCCTAAAAGCATCATCTATACATTCCAAGAGACATTCCGCCAAAATATGGAATAAGCCAAACCATCCATACAAAAACACTGAATCGGTGAAATTGTGTAAGCATTTTTTCGCTTCCCTTTCTAACAACATATGTTGCCCAGGCTGCGTGAAGAAACATCAGCCAGAGTGCAATTTGTCCTGTTAGTGTATGTGACTCGCTCAAATCGAATGGACCTTTCGCCATCAGGTGCATTGCCCAGGTTCCTGAAACATCAAATGTAAAGCCAATCCAGAAAGCAACAACGTGCCATGGTTTAAGATAACGAGCAAATCTTTCCGCCCATACACCAAGCGAATAAAAGATAAGAGCTGCTGTTATCAGGCCAACAGATATAATCAGAGATGAGGTCATTGTTTAATCTAAAGTTCTTGCTCTTCTAATTTAGCAAAACGGAAATAGTTTTTTCTCTTTAACCACATTACTTAAATTAAGAATTAATTTGAGTGGAAGAAAAAGTCTACCTGTAAGTTGAGGATAAAAACACACGGCAACTTTTTTATTGAGAATGTTGCCGTGCTTAAAGGTTAGCTATTCCAGCGGGATTTTACTTTTATTATGATCAAGCCAGCTATTAAAGTTTTGCAATCTTGGATTTAAAGACCTTGTTGATTCAACATTTCTAACTTTACAAACATCATTTTCAAAATCGTGGAAGAACTGGAACATATTTCCAAGATCTTCTGCCCCTGGGAACCCTAACCCACGGTAAATATCAAATGGAACAGCATTGTAAGCAACTTCTTGCCCAAGGGCCTTTGTAAAAATATCAGCCATTTGTTTACCAGTTAGCTGCTCACCACTAATGCCAACTGTTTTACCTATGTACCGATTTCCATTTTTAAATATCTCATATGCAGATTTTCCAATATCATTGGCAGCTATACCTGCAAGCTTTCTATCTCCAGCTGGCAATGAAAGCGCAAGCTTACCATCTTCACCTTTTTTAGGAGCCATTCCAAAGTAAATAAAATTTTCCCAGTAAAAAGATGTTAACAGATTTGTAGTTGGAACACCCTGCTCTGTAAAAAATTTATCTGCTTCACCCTTGCAATCCAGGTGGGGGACTTTATATTTACCCATTAGTGTAGGCATTCTGTTATCATCGAGTGGGACCCATTTACGAGTATCTTCAAGCGTGGACCAGATAACATGTTTTACGTTAGCTTCTTTCGCTGCTTTTGCAATTGAAGCTGCCTGTGCTGTTTCTTTTTCAGGGGAAAAGTGTTCCCAGAAGAAGGTTACAGCGTAAACACCGTATGCACCTTGGAATGCTTTTTTAAGACTATCGTAATTATCAATATCAACAGCAGCCACCTCAGCACCCATTTTTACCAATTCTTTTGCTTTATCAGAATTTACATTTCTTGTTAGTGCCCTAACTTGAAACTCGCTGGATTTGTCATTCAGAATTGCCCGAACCAATCCGCTACCCTGAGCACCCGTAGCTCCAAGTACCGCGATTATTTTCTTTTCTACCATTAATAATCTCCTTTATATATAATAATTAGTTAATGATTTGTAATTTAAGGTAATATATGTGTTATAACAAACAACTTTAAATTACATTTGGTTCAACCATTCTGAAGTGATCTGATTCACAGATTGCTGAAATGAATCGAAGGCTAGACAACTTAAATTTTTTGGAGGTTCTGTTTGGTGAGCTCGTTTATTAAATTACCGGTATTAAGAGTAGTCTTTGGTTCAAAAAGCATTACAGATACTTCTTCTTCAGCAACCGGTTTGTGTTCAACTTCTTTTGGTACAATTATGAATTCGTTTTCATTCAATTCTACTGTTTTATCTTTGAATTCCATCTTGAACTTTCCTTTAACAACGAAAAACAATTCATCTTCGTTATCGTGCTTATGCCATGCGAACTCTCCCTTGAACTTAACAAGTTTTACGTATTGTTCATTCAGTTCGCCAACTATTTTAGGTGACCAATACTCTTCAAACAATGAAAGTTTCTGATTGATATTTACTTTTTCCAATTTCGAAAATCCTTACTATTAGGTGAAGTACAAAGATTTAAAGTTCATTCGGTTTTTCAGAAGCTTCTTCTTCCAGTTTCTTATTAGCTTTTACTTCTGCAATTTCTTCAACTGCTTCTCTTTTGTCCTTATTAAGAAATTCATATGTCGATGCGAACATTGTTGTGGTAAAGCTGCCACCATACTTCCTTATTTTAATTGCGATATATAGAAATATGAAAATCGTTATGATAATTAAAGCTACTGCAAGAACTATGTTAAGTGTATCATTATCCAAAATAGATTAGAATAATAACGAACCGCCTTATCAAATCCATCTTCTCACCTTTTTCTTGTATTTCTCAAACTCCTCACCAAATTGTTCCCGTAAGTTTTTTTCTTCTTGCGGTATGAAAGCAATCTCCATTGCTGCTACAAATATTATTGATCCAATAAATGAAGTTATTGAACCAAGAATAAATCCTGCACCAAATAGTATTAATGCCATACCAAGATACATAGGGTTACGGGAGATTTTGAATGCTCCTGTTTCAATCAATACTGTTGGTTTTTCATTTGGCTTAACGGTAGTTTTTTGTTTCTTCAATAATTGATCTGCCCAAATATTTAATACTGTTCCAATAATAAAGAATAAAAACCCGACAAGATAAAATGGATAGTTGAAAACCTGAATTAATGGTAATGAATAATGTAGAAGAATTGAAATAATCAAATAAATGTAGAAATGTGTTGGTGGAAGTATTTTATTCATGGGAACCCCCAAAAATTTTTTTATCTGACATTGTTTAACATAATAGAAGAGCAAAAGAAGTCCAACGGACGACAAAATAAATTTTGTTATTTTTAAGTAACTTTTTGCTGACTTTAAAAGATGTTAAGCTTGTCTGGTACGGAGAAAGTACATCTGTAAATCCTGAAGGCATTCATCAGACAATTTCTGAGCTGGCAGTATCAGTCAAAGAACAATTGGTTGAGGATGGACTTCTGGATCCGACCCGATAATTTTCAGAGTAATATCTTAATTAAAGTTTCTGCTTGAAGTCAATTGAGTTTAACGGCTTCAAATCTTCCCCAATTTATCACTCCCGGAAAACCAATATAATTCCATTGCCCATCTATCCTGTAAGGAAGTCGCATTGAACAATCAAGCAATACATTATTATCTATCATCCCGGGGTTAAGATTTAACGATAAAGTTCCGCGCATATTTGTGGTTCCTTC
>JBATIA010000533.1:0-2302 GCA_049667415.1 Ignavibacteriaceae bacterium | reverse complement strand
AATACCGAAGCAGATTTCAGTTATTATAATGTTTACAGGGATACAGCTTCTAATTTCACAATTGATTCTACCAAGCTTATTGCTTCAGTTGCTGATACATTTTATTACGATACATTCCCTTCAAATATTGAAACGCTTTATTACAAGCTCACGGCAGTAGATAACCAGGTGAATGAGTCAGAACCGTCAGAGCAGGTAGCAGTAATTCTTGTATCGGTAAAAAATGAATGGGTACCTGTTAATAATTACATTCTTTATCAGAACTACCCTAATCCATTCAACCCAAGTACAAAGATAGGCTACAAGCTTAAAGAAAGAGGATATGTGAAGCTGTATATGTATGACATCAAAGGGGAGTTGGTTTCAGTTTTGGTAAATCAGGTTCAGGAGGCTGGTTACTACGAAGTAGAATTTAATGCAAGTGTTAGTCATTCCGGTTTACCTTCAGGCGAAGTCCGGAATCTGGCGAGCGGAATTTACATATACCAGATAATGGTAGCTGGTGAAAACAATATTCCTTTTTTCAGTGACATTAAAAAGATGGTTTATGTAAAATGAAAATATAACATAATTCCTCTCTTTAGATAAGGAGGGGGTGTCCGAAGGACGGGGTGGTTTGATGTTAATTAATCTAAAACACCACCCCCGACTTCCGTCTTTGCTGATAAAACAGCTTCGCCGGACAAGAAAGTCGACCCGTCCTCAGAGAGGAGGGGATAAAAAAACAAATGAACTCAGAAGGAAAAATAATATTTATAAAATCCTACCCCTCATTTTTGCTGTGTGATGAGAAGACCGGTTATCAGGTTATTGATAACAAATTAATTAATTTATTTAATTACTCATCAATGGAGGATTTATGAAAAACAAAACCAAACATCTGTTCTGTCTGCTTTACAACTTTTTCATTGCATTGCTGTTTTACAATACAATTGCAATAGCACAGGAATCACCACCAGAAGAATTTATTTTCGGTTCAACATTCCACCGTAATTATAGATTTAACGTAGCTTACTATGATACATTCAGGGCATCAGGTATGAACTTCCTTGAGCAATACGCAGATCCTGACGCAAAAGAATTACTTGAAGGGATTAATTTTGGAGCGTGGAATGGTGAACGACCCGACGAGTTGATACAATATTATTCTACCGCTTACTATTCAAAATGGGAAGCGGAAGAAAATCAACAAGACACTCTTAAAGTTGGATTTAAACATATTGTTAGGATAGATGAAAATACTATCGATACAGTTGGCAGCCCTGCAACATTTTTGGGAAGGCAATGCTGGTCAACAGAAGGATTAACCGAAGCTGCTGATTCACTCCTGTATGGTCCGCATTATCATCAGGAAAAAGTTTATAAACGCTGGTATGTAGATTCAGTAGATTATGATCGTTGGAATGTACAATATACTCCAAGATTTTCTATGGCATTACATCTGAATGATGAGAATATAGATCCGGAAGAAGTCGTATGCAGATTGTACGTGCGTGAAACTTATCGTTACCAGATAAACAATCAAATAGTAGGAGGTAATAGACATCAACCTTTAAAAGAAATTACACTGAAGGTATCAGATTTCGCCCCTTATGATACCTTTAAAATATTCTATTTGGGTGATCCTGATTGGTATAAATATCCTGAAAAATTTCAAGACCCTCATGATGGAAGTAATAAAAGAGAAAATTTACAAACTCAGGATACACTTTACTTTGATAGATGGGGAGGTCAGGGAGTTCAGTTTTGTATAGATTGGTTAAGGAATGATACCCATTGCGATATTTATATTGACTATATAGAGGTTTATGATAATGATGGTGGACAACAATTTGCGATTAATCTTGGTGGCACAACTGAATTGATAAAAAACTATGCTCAACAATTTTCGCAATCAGTCTGGCCAAATATGAAGTATTGGGGAGGACCTGATGAACCATCTTCTTTAGACGATTATATACCAATGAAGATAGTCGATTCCGTTCTTAACTCAATCGGAGCCCCTCGTCTGTTAACAAAATTCTATCCCTGGTGGGAAGTAGAAGTAAATGGCGATACACAACTGGTAAGATATTATAACACTGTTCAACCTGCAAAACTAATGATAGACTTTTATCTTAATTCATTAAAAGAGCAAATCTATTTTCCCTATTCAAAATAAATTTTAATAACTCTTCTAAAATAGAACTACCCGAATCCATTCAACCCAACAACAACAATAAAGTATGATCTTCCAAATGCTAGTGACGTCTCGCTAATTATCTATGATATACTTGGCAGAAAAGTTAAAGAACTTGTCAAC
>JBATIA010000532.1:0-9105 GCA_049667415.1 Ignavibacteriaceae bacterium | reverse complement strand
TTATTACTCTTTCGATGGAAAATTTCCGTGGGAATTGCACGAACGCTGGTTAAATCCTCCGGCTGAATTTGATTTTTCTACCCCGTTTAATTTTGTTTCTACTAATGATGTTGTTGGTGGAAATTCTGGTAGCCCGATTATTAACAAGGATGCTGAAGTAGTCGGTGTTGCATTCGATGGTAACATCCAGAGTCTGCCGGGCGATTTTATTTATGATCCCGAAGTGAACAGATCTGTGGGTGTTCATTCTGCAGGTATGCTAGAAGCAATAAAAGATTTATATCAGTTTGAAAGGCTTGCAGAAGAGCTAAAAACTGGAAAGATTAGCAAATAGTATTTGTAATAAACCCAATTACTTCAAGAAATTGGGTTTGTCAAACTAAAAAGTGTAAGTAACAAAAAAATGTATTGAAGAATATTGAGGCAGCGCATTTGTAAATGTAATTCCGTACTCAGCCCCAGCCCCTAATTTAAATCCATCAAGATTAAAACCTCTAAGATCAAAACCTCCGTTAATCGAAAGCACAATTCCAAAATTCCAGTCATCTGTATCACTAAAAGTCCTATCATTTAAAGCTAATAAACCCACACCCTCCTCCAGAAAATATCTACCGTCGAAGTATTGTGTAGTGATACCTTTAAATGTTATTCCCTGCACATAAGGGAAGTAAGGCTTATCAACATTAGGGATTATTGCATTGAAATCTCTTGCATAAATAATCCCTAGTCTCGGGAAAACTTCTGAAAAAAGTACAGTGTTTGTTTCAAGGAAGAAACTTGTTGTAACGGTGCCAACAGAAGGTGAATTGCCCTTAAGGAACCCTCCGCCAACTGTTCCACCAATCGAAATTCTAAGTTGTGCATTCGCAGCAAAATTAATAACAATAAATAGTATTAGGAGTATAAGTAATCTGGTTGGCAAAAAGTATATTTTCAATTAACTTCTAAAAGTTTTTAATAAATTTATTTATCAATGAACAAAAATAAAGGTAAAAAATGGAGCATACACTATATAAATATAAAGCTTTGGTAACTTCAGTTTATGATGGCGACACCTGCACTGTAGATATTGATCTTGGTCTGCATTCATGGATACGGGACGAAAAATTGAGGTTGCACAGAATAAATGCACCGGAGTTGAGGGGGAAGGAAAGACCGAAAGGTTTAAAGTCTCGTGATTTTTTAAAGGGTAAAATAGAAGGCAAAGAAATTGTAATTGAAACTATCAAAGATAAAAAAGGAAAGTTTGGAAGATACCTTGCAGAAATATGGTTAGAAGAAAAACCAGGTAAATTTATAAATGTGAATGACCTGATTGTTAAAGAAGGATTTGCTGTTTATAAAAAATATTAAATTAAAACAGAGTGGAAATGCTGAAAGAATCTAAAATAAAATTATTCATCACACTTGATGAAAAGAAAATGCCCATCAAAATTGAATGGGAAGCAGATGATGCTGGTTTCTCAGGTAAAAAAGAATCCCAGACATTAATACTTTCCCTGTGGGATAAAAAAGAAAAAATGACTTATAGTATTGATCTCTGGACAAAAGAAATGACAGTTCCGGATATGAAGGTTCACTTTCACCAGATATTTCTGAAAATGGCTGACACTTTTGACAGAGCTACACAGGGTTCAGATGTAGCAGAAATGATCAGGAATTTTAGTTTGGAATTTGCAAAAAGAACTGGAATAAAAGACTTTTCTAAATAATTTTTCTATTACTCTATTTAAGTTCATAGTTATTTCCTCAACTTTAGATTACCGTAATTGTATGATCGAAATAGTTATTATCTTTTTATTTGCAATAATTTTTAGCGCCTTTGGAACAGTGGTTGGTTTTGGGGGAGGAATATTTATGATTCCGTTTTTGTTGGTTTTTTTCCAGGTTCCTTTAAATGTTGTAGCCGGTTCAGTTATTCTTGCATTGTTTCCCAGCTCTTTAATTTCAACTATTTTTAATGCCCGCGCCAATAAAATTGATTTCCTTGCAGGGATTGCTCTTGAAGTTCCTACAATCTTTGGTACAATATTCGGTTCTCTATTAATTTCTTTTCTGCCTGTTTATATACTGGAAATAGCTTTTTCTATTTTTATAAGTTTAATAGGTTTTTATACATACAGAAAAGGCTATAAAGGAAATCTAAAACCCGGTAAAAACCATATTTTTTTTAAGCTCAATAAAATCGGTCCAAGAGTTATAAAGAAAACTGAAACCGGTGCATACCGAATAAGTTTTTTTGTGGCTGTTTGCTTCGGAGTGATGGCAGGAATGATGGCGGGAATGTTCGGAGTAGGAGGCGGTTTTTTAAAGACACCGATAATGATTAATGTGTTTAATATTCCTCCCACCGTTGCTGCAGCTACTTCTTTATTTATGATTGTGTTTACAAGTCTTACGGGTTCGTTCAGCCATTATCTTCTGGGCAATATTAATTTTACTTATGCGGTTCCAATTGTAGTAGGGTTTATTATAGGTTCATTTGCCGGCAACCATTTAAATCTGAAATTATCAGAAAACTTTCTTACCAAGTTAATAGGGATAGGATTGGTTTTTGCCGGATTTTGTGTAATCGTAAATACTATTGTTCTTAGATGAGCTAATAATTTTTAACTACTCTGCCTTGAAGCTTTCTGAATTGCCTTGTGAAACTCTTTAGCTTTCTGTGTGCCGATTAACAATTTCTTTTTATTCTTGAATATTATTTGAATACCCTTATTTCCATAAACGTTATATGCCCTCCCACCAAGTCCATACCTAATACCCCATCCACCAAATTCACGAATTGGTTTATACTCTCTTTCTGTATAGCTATCTATTTCGTTATATGTATAGATTTTAAATTTTCTATGAAATGGAAAAAATCTAAGGTAGATTCCCTCTATTCGGACTTCAGTGTTCAATCTTATAGAATAGAAGAAAATGGGAAAACCAATTCCGAAAACCAGCCAGATTAACATAATAATCCAATCGGGTGCAGGATTATTTCCAAATTTTTGACTGAGGATTATCTGGATAATCATTCCAACCCAAGGGATTGCACAGGTTACAATTACAATTATCCACAACCAAAATTGCCGGAATCTTTGTACTTCCTTAAAGTATGTTTCGGAATATTTATTTCTGATTATCATCTTTTATCTCCTAAAAATATTTTAAGCGGAACTTTGAATTTTCTTTCCGAACAATAGATCAATTTTCACAAATTTAGTGACAATAAAAGCAGGAATAGTTGATATACAAACCCAGACGAAAAAATTCAGATAACCCAGTTGTTCTTGTATCCACCCGCTAATCATTCCCGGAAGCATCATCCCCAAAGCCATAAGTCCTGTGGCGATTGCAAAATGTGCCGTCTTAAATTCACCTTCGGAGATGTAAATGAGATAAAGCATAAATGCAGTAAAACCAAATCCATAACCGAACTGTTCAACTGCAACACAAATATTAATTAAAAGAAAATCTGATGTTTGTGTTGTCGCCAGGTAGACATAAACTAAATCGGGCAGATTGATTGCAATCAGCATCCACCATATCCAGAACTTCAAGCCATGTCTCGCAGCAGCAAATCCACCTAATATTCCACCAACAGAAAGAGCAATTACACCAACTGTTCCATATACAATACCAACTTCGCTGGTAGTAAGCGCCAGTCCACCAACTTCTTTACTGTCAAGCAAAAAAGGAGAGGCCATCTTTACAAGCTGTGCTTCTGCAAAGCGATACAATAGGATGAAGAGGACAATTATTAAAATTTCTTTCTTCTTAAAGAATGAAATAAATGTTCTGAGGAATTCATTAAAGAAATGTTTTAATTGAACAACTTCTCTTGGTGAATCAGTTTTTGGATGAGGAAGAATAAACAAATGATATATTAAAAAAAGAACAAACAATCCTGCGAGTATCAGGAAAGTTATCATCCATGCAAAAGGAATACTGCCCGAACTTTCCTCTATGTGTCCCGCAAGAATCACAAGCAGTCCCTGACCGGCTAAAAAAGCTATTCTGTAAAATGTAGCTCTTATCCCGACAAAATATGCTTGTTGATGCTTCGTTAAACCAAGCATGTAAAAACCATCTGCTGCAATATCGTGCGTAGCAGAACTAAAAGCCATCAACCAAAAAAAAGCAAGAGTGTATTGAAAGAATTTTTCTGTAGGAAGAGTAAGTGCAACTCCGGCGAGTCCCGCACCGATGAAGAACTGCATACTTATTATCCAGAGCCTTTTCGTCTTGAGCAGGTCAACAACCGGGCTCCAGAAAGGTTTTATTACCCATGGAAGATAAAGCCAGCTTGTATAAAGTGCAATTTCGGTATTTGAAACTTCCAGTCGCTTATACATTATTACAGAGACTGTCATCACCATTACATAAGGGAAACCTTCAGCAAGATAAAGCGAAGGAACCCAAAGCCAGGGATTTCTTTGTTCCGGATTTTTAGCTTTCATCCCGGTCAGCCATTGGCGGATACGATTCGTTTTGCCAAAAGGATGGCTCCGCTAACGGGAGAAGAAGCCGGTTTAACCAATTTTACTTTGGGCAAAGTGGATTTAATTTTTTGTTTCAGTAAATCTGAATAGAAATTATTATTATCGATCAGGCTGCCTGAAAAAGCTACATCAAGTTTGTCTATGTGAATTTTATTTATGAGAGATCTTATGTGAAGAATTAATTCATCCACTTCTTCATCCAGAATGTCTTCTGCTATCGGGTCGCCTTCTTCAGCAGCTTCGATTACTATTTTTGCAATTGAAGCGACATCCAATTTTTCCTTATAGGCTTTATTTATGATTGAAATTGAAAAATCGGAATTCATTTTATCATTGAGCATTTGAGAGATTAAAGTTTCTTCTCCTCTTCCATCTGATGATTTTGAAACTGCGTTCAATGCTTTTCTTCCGATCGAGTAGCCGCTTCCTTCGTCGCCTATCAGCCTGCCGAAGCCGCCGACTCGGTGTATTGTGCCTTTTTCATCTTTACCAAAAAGTATTGAACCGGTTCCGGCAATTAAAATACAGCCTGCTGAATCGGGGAAGGCACCTTCGAGTGCAATGTGTGCATCACTTACAACCTTTACACCCTTAAAGTGAACTCTCTGTTCTTCTGAATAATCTTTGAAACTTTTTTCGAGAAGCTGAGCATCTTCTTCCCGTCCGGCACCTGCAACACCAATTACAATCTGCTTCACATCAGCAAAGTCTCCTTCGAGTGCAAAAAGATTTTCTTCTATTAAAGCAAAAATATTTTCAACGGCTTCTTCAACTCCAATTATCAGAAAGTTGGAAGGCTTGCCCACAACCTGGTGGATGATTTTCCCTGACAGGTCTGCAATTGCACAATCTGTTTTTGTTCCCCCGCCATCTATCCCGATTAAGTATTTCATTATTAAATATTTATGGATTTATATGCTAAAATACCGAAAAACACTTTCTACGAAAAATATTTTGCTTTTTTGAACATTACAGGGAATAAAATCTAATGCATTACCTTTTCCATTTTATTATATTCACACCTCAGATGAAGAAAAGATTGAACAAACGACAATGAAAAATCTGGAAGCATATTTTTCCCAATTCAGGGAGAACATAGTTGGTTACCATAAAACTTTTGAGTCGCCTTATGGCAAAAAAAGAATTATTTATGCTGACTGGATTGCCAGTGGACGGTTATACAAACCTATCGAAAATAAAATAAGAAATGTATTCGGTCCGCTTGTTGGCAACACACATTCAGAATCAAGTGAAACCGGCACCTCAATGACTCACGCTTATCATCAGGCTCACAAAATTATTAAAAAGCATTGTAATGCCTCGAAAGATGACGTAATTATAACTGCCGGTTCAGGAATGACCGGGCTTGTTTGCAAATTGCAAAGATTACTCGGCTTAAAAATTCCTGAACAGCTAATTGATTATCTTCACCTTCCTGAAGAGCTTCGTCCGGTTGTTTTTGTTACACATATGGAGCATCACTCAAATCAAACAACCTGGCTTGAGACGATTGCAGATGTGGTGGTTATTGCACCCACTGAAGAAGGTCTTGTAGATTTGAACGATCTTGAGCAGGAGTTGATTAATTATAAAAACCGGAAATTAAAAATCGGTGCTTTTACAGCATGCTCAAATGTTACAGGAATTGAAACACCTTACCATCAGCTCGCGAAAATTGTTCATACGCATGGTGGATATTGCTTTATTGATTTTGCCGGTTCTGCTCCATATGCAAAAATTGATATGCATCCAAAGGATCCTGAAGAGAAGCTTGATGCAATATATTTTTCACCGCATAAATTTCTCGGTGGTCCCGGTTCATCGGGCGTGTTAATTTTTGATTCACAGCTTTATAAAAATAAAGTTCCCGATCAACCTGGCGGTGGTACGGTAGATTGGACAAATCCCTGGGGGCAGCACAAATTTGTTTCCAACATCGAAGCTCGTGAGGATGGAGGAACTCCAGCTTTTCTGCAGGCAATAAAAGCCGCACTATGTATAAAACTTAAAGAAGAAATGGGCATCGAAAAGATGCAGATCAGAGAGGAAGAATTAATTCGAATTGCTTTTGATGAAATGAAAAAGATTCCGGGTTTACATATTCTTGCCCCGCATATTGGAAAAAGAATTGGTGCAATATCATTTTATGTAGAGAATATTCATTACAATCTTATTGTAAAACTGTTAAATGATCGTTATGGCGTACAAACAAGAGGTGGTTGTTCGTGTGCAGGTACGTATGGACATTACCTCCTTCATGTTGATCCTCAAAGATCGAAGAGAATTACTGACAAAATTGATCAGGGTGACCTTTCAGAGAAACCGGGATGGGTTAGGATGTCAATTCATCCTACGATGACTAATGAAGAACTTTATCTTATAACAAATGCCCTTGCAGAAATAGTGGAGAATATTGATACCTGGGAAAATGATTACACTTATGACATCCAAAAAAATGAGCTCTACCATATTTCAACAGATGGAAAAGAAAAAGAAAGAGTAAAAGAATGGTTTGATCTTTCGCAAAAAGAGTCTGTTGAGTTAGATTAGTTCACTATTTTCTACGTAAAGTTGAATTTCTTCAATTTAAAATTATATTATTGGTTGAAAGTATTATTTACTTAGACAAATTATTCCTGTTTTTCAAATTCTATTGTGAATAATTGTAACGGTATCTTGCCTAATTAAAACTAATAGAAAAGAAAGGAGAAGATACACTATGGCAATTGGAGCTTATGAAAAAAGTAAACGTTACATAGAATCCCACACTCAAAAAAAAGAAACATCATTTTCCAAAAAAGAAGTATATCCCTGCATAACAATTTCCCGGCAAACGGGTGCCGGAGCTAAACCTGTCTGTGAGAAACTTATTAATATAATGGATGAGTACTCAGAACCGGAGGGAGTGAAGTGGGCATTCTTTGATAAAAGTCTTATAGAAAAGGTTCTTGAAGACCATAAACTTCCAAAACAAATTTCAGAATTTATGCATGAAGGAAAATATAAGCATGTCAGTTCTGTTGTTTATGAATTGCTCGGATTAAAACCGGCTGAATGGACACTCATTCATAAAACTACTGATACAATTCTTCAGCTTGCAAGAATGGGCAATGTGGTTATAGTCGGGAGAGGAGCGAATATCATAACTTCAAAGCTAAGTAATGCTTTTCATGTTAGATTGGTAGCATCGATGGAGAAGAGAATCGAGCATATGAAAAGTTTGATGGGATTTTCTGAGAAGGAAGCATTAAATTATATAAAGAAAGAAGATGAGAACCGAAAGAAGTATCTTAAATCATATTTCCAAGTGAATGTTGAAGACCCTTTGCTTTATCATATGGTTGTGAATACAGATTTACTTACACACAAAGGTGCAGCTTATTTAATTGCGGAGGCGGTTGTACTGAAGTTTTCACACCTGTTCCCGCAGTTTGCACATTAGAGCTTTCATTAATCTCACGGTGAAAATTCCCTAACTATTTTTTTTATTTCTTCTTCTGTTATTCCACTTCCGTAAGTAACAAATTTTATTGGTTTAGGTTGTTCTTCAATTTGAGGTAATTTATCTGCATATGTATACACATCCTTTAAAGGTAGATTACCAGCACGCTCACGTAATCTTTCTTCTATCTCTTTTAAAAACCAGTCTTTTGTCCCTTTATATTTCTGAGTATCGAATTTATCAACAGCTTTACCTTTGCTTACAGGATTAGTTTCGAAAGCAAGACTCTTTATGTTTAAAAGATGTTTTGCAGTCACGTTGTCTGATACGATTGATCCTCCCCAAGTTCCCGGACCTAAAGTCATAGAAGGATCGAGTGCAGTTGTGTAACCAACAGCTCCAACTGATGCGGGGGTATTAACAAGTATTCTGAATGCCGGTTTTTCAAGAGCGAATTTCATAATTATTGGTTCATCGTTTGAATGAATGACCATAGTATGTCCGATGCCTCCAAACTGCAGTAGATCGATACATCTGTGACAACCTTCCAGCCAGCCATCTACTTCATAGAATGACAGGATAGGTGAGAGTTTTTCAATTGAGAGTGGTTCATTTTTACCAACATCAGAACAATTAGCAATTAATACTCGTGTATTATCGGGGATGGAGAATCCAGCATAGTTTGCGATGAATGATGCAGATTTTCCAACAATCGCAGGATTTATTCTCAGGTTTGTTTGAATTGCTTTTGCCAACTTTTCTTTTTCTTCAGTATTAACGAAATAACATCCTTGCGAAGTTGCTTCTTCAATTACTTTTTCTTTCAGAGGGATATCAACAATTATTGATTGTTCAGATGAGCAAAGCGTACCGTTATCGAATGTGGTTCCATAAACAATGTCTGCAACTGCTTTCTGGTAGTTGGCAGTTCGTTCAATAAAAGCCGGAACATTTCCCGGTCCAACTCCATATGCGGGTTTACCAGAACTGTACGCTGATTTCACCATCGGTGTACTGCCAGTAGCAAGAATTACAGCAATATTTTTATCGTGCATCAAAGCATCGGTACCTTCAATTGTATTTTCATTCATACATTGAATTAAACCTTTTGGTGCACCGGCGTTTTCAGCAGCATCAGCTAAAATCTTCAATGCTTCGGCAGTACACTTTGAA
>JBATIA010000531.1:0-3215 GCA_049667415.1 Ignavibacteriaceae bacterium | reverse complement strand
TGATGTTCTTAACTTGTTGTTAAGAATTGATTGAAACGAAATCGAGAAGAGTTGATCAAATCTCATTTACTCATACCTTAATGAATCTACGGGATCTAATTTTGCAGCTGTATAAGCCGGTGCAAACCCGGATATAATTCCTGTAAGTGCAGAAACGCCAATAGCAATAATTACAGCATCAGGTTGAATAGAGGTCGGAAAATATTGATTGAGAGCCATACTGCCTAAAATTGCAGCTATCAAACCTGCAATACCCCCAAGAAGACAAATAGCCGATGATTCCAATAGGAATTGTGTAAGTATAGTTCTTTTTTTAGCACCAATTGCTTTTCGAATCCCTATCTCTTTTGTTCTTTCTCTAACAGAAACAAACATTATGTTCATTATACCAATTGCACCAACAAAAAGGGAAAGACCTGTAATAAACAAACCGGCAATCTGAATAACTCCTACAACCGAATTATAGTTATCCATCAATCCTTCCTGCTGATTTATCGAAAAATCATTTTCCTCATCATACTTTAACCCACGTACTTTCCTCATAACGCCTTCGGCTTCTGCTTTTGTTTCCTCAACCATGGCAGGGTTGGGAGCTCTAACGTTTAAAGTTACAGTACCTCTGTGCTGAGCAATAAAGTTTTTAAAGATACTTCCTATAGGGATGAAAACCTGGTTATCAGGATTCCATGGACCAAGAATAAAGCTTCCCTGTTCCGCGAGAACACCTACAACTTTGAAGTTCGAGCCTCCGATCTTAATAGTTTTATCGAGAGCATCTCCTCTGGGAAAAAGTTTTTTGGATACTTCACTTCCTACAACTGCAACCTGTCTTGAAGCATTACTTTCAACATCATTATAAAATCTTCCCTGGTCAAAAGTAAAGTTTGTTGTTTTAACATAATCGGCACTCGAACCATTGAGAAAGACACCCTCAACTCTTCGTTCACCATATTTTACAGTCTGCTGAGAATTAATTACCGGGGCAACCGCTATAGGAAGCCTGGCTAACTCCTTGAACTGTTCATAATCTGCCATATCTATGCTCTTCCTGTTACGCAGTCTCCACCAATCTTCGTTAGAGAACCATGCCCATTTATCAATATAGAGAACGTCGGAACCAAGAGCACTAATACCATTCTGAAAAGAGTTATCAATTCCTTTTATAGCAGTAGACATTAAAACTACTACAGTGATACCGATAAAAATTCCAAGCATGGTAAGCGAAGTCCGTACTTTATTTGCCCTTAAAGCGCGGAAAGCGATCAGTAACCCTTCTTTAAATTCGAATAGAATGTATCTCATATTAAACCTGTACTTAAATTATTAACCTTAAAATAATCCATCACATGACTTAGTCAACCTATAATTCTTTCCCACAAAACCTATTCACAGATTAACTTGCGCTGGCTTCTTTGGAATTTGGAAGATACCTTTTAGAAACTATTTCATCTTTTTCTACAAGACCATCTTTTAAACGGATTATCCTGGCAGCATGTTCAGCAATATATTCTTCGTGAGTTACCAGTATTATTGTGTTTCCTTTTTCGTGAATCTCATTAAACAATTGCATAATTTCCTCACCTGTTTTCGAATCCAAATTTCCGGTCGGTTCGTCTGCAAGAATTATGGAAGGATTTGTGACCAAAGCTCTCGCAACAGCTACGCGTTGCCTTTGTCCACCGGAAAGTTCGTTCGGCTTATGATGAATCCTGTCAGCCAGACCAACATCAACAAGAGACTTTTCGGCTCTTTCTCTTCTATCCGCGTAGGAAATCCCTGCGTAAATTAAAGGCAGTTCTACATTATGAAGTGCATCGGATCTTGGAAGTAAATTGAAAGTCTGAAAAACGAATCCTATTTCTTTATTTCTGATCCTGGCTAAATCATTATCTGTCATATCGCTGACATTTACACTATTGAACTCGTATATTCCTTTTGTTGGAGTATCGAGGCAACCGAGCATATTCATTAGTGTAGATTTTCCTGAACCTGAAGGACCCATAATTGCAACATATTCGTTTTTATCAATTCTGAGTGAAACATCCCTTAGAGCGTGAACTTCCTCGAAGCCAACCTGGTAAATTTTTGCAATATGTTCTATGTTAATAATATTCATTTTATTTGCCGATTAGTTATTCTCATTACTTTCTGCCATGCCTTCACCCGGAGCACCTCGTTTCTGTTCAACTCTGATCACTGAATCATTTTCCAACTCCCTTGAAATTGCTCTGTAACTACCTGAAATAACTTCGTCACCTTCTTTGAGTCCATTTTTAACTTCTAAATAATTATCGTCGCTTATTCCCGTTTCTACAACTACCATTTTTGCCTTTCCATTATTTACAAGAAATACAACTTCTTTTGGTTTCTTTTTACCAATCATTTCTTCTCCATTTTCCTGATCACCATTTTCTTCATTTGACTTCAGAGAATCATTTTCTACCGGTACATCAGTTCTTGCCGTTACACTTTGAATAGGTACACTAATTACATCAGATACCGTCTCTGTTTCAATGTCCGTATTACAAGACATTCCGGGACGCAAATTCGGATCGAGATCTATTAATTTAATCTTAACAGAAAAATTTACAACTTGCTCCTGAGTACCAAAGCCAGTTGATTTAGCACTATTACCGATTTCTGTTACAACACCATGGAACTCTTTATCACCGAAAGCATCAACTGTTACGTTCGCAGTATCGCCAACTGAAACAAGTACTACATCATTTTCATCAACGTCAACTACTGCTTCCATATTGCTGAGGTCTGCAACAGTCATAATATTTGTTCCCTGGCTAAAACCGCTCCCTAATACTCTTTCAGCTAACTCTACATTAAGCTGTGTAACGATTCCATCCATTGGTGAATAAATTGTGGTTTTATATAATGTCTCGAGTACCTCCCTCAATTGAGCCTTACTCTGCAGTACATTTGCAGCCGCAGCGTCATAAGATGCCTTAGCAGAAAGGTAATTAGTTTGAGCAGCTTCTAACTCAGAATCGCTAGCTAATGCTTTGCTATGAAGTTCTTTTGTACGATCATAGTCAAGCGTTACCCTGTTTAATTCAGCATCACGCATTTGCAATGATGCTTCAGAGGATTTTAGACTAGCTTCAAGCCTATCCTTTTGAGCCATGTATTGATCCCCTTTTATTTTAATAAGAAGATCACCCTTCTTTACAACATCGCCCTCTTTAACAGGCAAACTTATGATC
>JBATIA010000530.1:0-1583 GCA_049667415.1 Ignavibacteriaceae bacterium | reverse complement strand
GTATTATTTGGGGAACCACCTACCTCGCAATAAGAATAGGTGTATCAGAACTTCCACCGATGTTATTTGCAGGATTTCGTTGGTTGATTGCCGGTTCTTTGATGACTATTCTTTTAAACTTAAGGGGTTACACACTTCCAAAATTTAAAGAATTAAAGCATCTGGCAATTGTCGGAATTTTACTGATTGGCATTGCAAATGGTTTAGTTGTTGTTGCCGAACAATGGCTGCCCAGCGGATTAACTGCTCTCATTCTAAGTTCACTCCCCTTTTGGGTTGTAGGATTAGAGTCATTATTTCCTAAAGGACCTAAAGTAAACTGGATAATAATATCCGGCTTATTTTTGGGCATTAGCGGCGTAATTTTAATCTTCGCCAAGGATTTAAATGTTGCGCTTGAATTCAATACATTTTTGGGAGGATTATGTCTCCTGGGTGCCGTGGTTTCCTGGTCTGTTGGAAGTATTTATTGGAAATATAAGCAGACAAATGTGCGTCCTTTAATGGGCGCTGCAATTCAAATGCTGATTGCCGGTATTTTGCAAACGCTTCTGGGATTCATACTTGGTGAGCAAAGTAGTTTTCAGTTAACGCAAACCGGATTCCTGGCTCTGGGTTATCTAATTTTATTCGGTTCAATATTAGGCTATGCTTCGTACATTTATTCAATTACAAATCTTCCGCTTGCATTAGTTTCGACCTATGCTTACATCAATCCGGTGATTGCTCTAATATTAGGCTGGTATTTTCTTGATGAGCCATTAACTGTAACGGTTTTTATTGCAGCAGGTTTAATTCTTATCGGAGTTTCGCTTGTAAAACGCGGAAGTACTCTAGCAATTAGAAAATTAAACCAAATTACCAGCTAGATAATTAGTGGTAAGTTTTTTCTTACCCTATTCCTCTACCTAATGGAAAGAAATGACAAAAGTTTGCATAATCTCTAAAATATCCTCATCTAACTTTAAGTCTATAAATATTATTTACTGAAGAACATGAACCTTGAAAAAATTATAGCTGTAGCAAAAAAGAAGAAGTATTCCATTGTCAAACAAGATAATTTGAAGGAGCTATTGTTTCAATCAAAAATAATTATTGAAAAAGACACTCACATTTCTGATAAAATCCGGTTACTTAAGTTAGATGATGATCTGATAATTCAAGAAAAAACAACTAAAGACGAGTTAATTATAAGAATAGTGAAGACCAAAAACGAAGCTGAAGATTTTATCAAGCAAAGATTAGAGATATACGACCGTATGTGGGATGGGTGTGGCTGTAAAGTGGAGTATTATGTATAAACTCCAATTAATAATTATTTAAAATTAGTAAGCCTTATTATTTAGCCAGTAAATCTATTATTTTATTCTCCAGCTCAATTTCATCACCTTTCATATAGCCAAGATGTGAATAGACAATTCTTCCCTGATTATCAATCAACACATAGAAAGGCATATCATATGCGTAGTACATTCTTGCAACTGTTCCTTCAGTATCATATAAAACCGGGAAATTATACTTTTTAATTTTTACCAGCGGTTTAACTTTAGCCACAGTTTTTTCATCATCGGTTGCAATAGCCA
>JBATIA010000529.1:0-4408 GCA_049667415.1 Ignavibacteriaceae bacterium | reverse complement strand
TTCTTGCCCCATCAAGATGATAATATAAGTTATGTTTTTTTGCAAGATCTTTTAATTCTATTATATTTTCTATTGGCCAGATTGTTCCACCAGCACGGTTGTGAGTGTTTTCAATTTCAATAACTTTTGTCCGAGGCATGTGATATGCAGTTGTTCGAATATATGGTTCAACCTGCTCTGCTGTTAGTATACCAAGTTTTCCATCAAGTGGATAAAGTTGAATTCCACTTAATCTTGCAGGTGAGGAAGACTCGTAATTGAAAATATGTGCTTCCCTGTCGCATATTACTTCATCACCGGGTTCTGTTAAAACATTCAAACAAATTTGGTTACCCATGACTCCACTTGGTACATAAAGCGCAGCTTCATTACCAAGGAGTTCAGCAATGTATTCTTCGAGCTTGTTTACCGATGGGTCTTCTTTGAAAACATCGTCACCAACTTCAGCTTCGTACATTGCTTTACGCATTTCGGGTGATGGTTTTGTTACAGTGTCGCTTCTTAGATCTATATATTTCATTTTGCTTTTCTTTAATAGAACATTTTATTTGTCATTGCGAGGAGTGCAACGACGAAGCAATCTTTCTGTAGATTAAATTGAGATCACTTCGCTTCGCTCGTGATGACAATGGGCTATAAATCACATTTTAAACTTTTTCTTCAGCCAAATTAAAATATTCATTCCAAAAATCCAGAAAGAAAATACAGAAGAAAGAACAGGAACAATTAATGGATTCTGAGCAAAGAACGTTTTCTCATCTTGCAGAGGAACTTCTCCAACTAAAGTAGTTTTTGTATATAATTCAGTCTCAGAAAGTATTTCACCTTTGGCATTAATTATACAGCTTATTCCACCGTTAGCACAACGAACAACGGACCTTCTGTTTTCCACAGCACGAAGGATTGCAAAATCTTTATGCTGATATGGTCCACTCGATTTTCCGTACCAGCTATCATTTGTAACAACTGTGATCATTTCCGCACCTTTCTGAACAAAAGCAGTAACAAAAGCGGGATCAACTGATTCATAGCAAACAAGTCCACCTACATTAATTGTATCAAGCGTGTTATTAAAAATTTTAAAGACCGTTGTATCCTGACCAACATTCCAGCTAGTTATACCAACTCCCCATTTAAAGATCTCACCTAAAAATGCAAAATGATCAACAAAAGGAACTCTTTCACCAATAGGAACAAGTTTCATTTTTCCGTAGCGTTGAATTTTCCGTGAACCGGGATTCAATCCCAAAACAGCATTGTACGTGGTATAATAAAAATCTCCCGACTCAGAGTATTTTGCATGTTCTGGAACTTTAGCTTTGTCAGAATAATAAACGCAATCAGGCATTCCGGTAAGTAATGAAACATTATTTTTATTTATGAAATTGAAAATAGAATCTTCCACGAATGGAAAACTACCGCCAAATGCATAAACTGGTAGTGCGGTCTCCGGCCACAAAATTAGTTCGGCTCCTTCATCAAGACATTCTTCTGAGGGATCGAGATAGTTCATTAGTAATTGATTAAGATTTCTTGGTTTCCATTTATCCCAAGGATTAAGATCAGGTTGTACTATTCCAACAGTAACTGTTCTTTCTGAAATTTTAAAGGAAGAATTTTTATAGATCCCATAAATTAATAAACAAAGAAAAATGATCAGTGCTGCTATGGCTGGTTTTAAATTATAGTTTTCGTTTAATTTCTTTTCAAAGAATGATTTAAAGAGAAGAACATTTATGTACGCAACAATCAACGATAGACCATTCGTTCCAATTATATCTGCACCTTGAATAAAGAGATTAAACTTTGCTAATCCGTGCCCAAGCAGCAACCAGGGAAATCTTAAATCAGTTAGTGTTAAAAGATATTCAAGTGTTACCCAAAAAATTGGGAAGAGCCAGAGTGCATCAAACTTAGGAAAAACTTTTTTTGCCAGATAGTAGAGAGTGGATGGAATCAACATTACACAAGGGTAGGCAAGAATAAGTGCTGCGCCTGACATCATTAAATACGGATCAGCTTCCGATGTCCAGCTTCCAACCCAGTAAACCGTGACCAGGCTAAAAACAAATCCAAATATAAAAGTAGCTCGACTAATTGATGCCAGTCCAACCCGGTTATTCAAAACAAGCAAATACGGAATCAATCCAACAAAAATTAAAAGTGTAAAAGGAAATGGAAACGGAGGGAATGATATTCCCAGAACTATTCCGCTGAGGATTAAAAGAAGCCAATCTTTTTTTCTCTGCCCTTTTTCTTCAGGAGTAACTGGTATTCTGTATTTTGATAAAAACTTCAAGCTGCTGATTTCCTTTTTCTGAAAAATAATCTGACGATGAAAAATATAATCACAACAACTGTTACAACAATTACGATGTTGCTGTACGTTGTTAAGTATTCATCAACTTTGGCAACATTATCACCGAAAATAAATCCAAGGTAAAGCATAATTATATTCCATAGGAGGGCTGAAATAAAGCATAAAGTAGTAGTTCTTTTCGGGTCAAGGTTACTAATTCCTGCAAAGAACGAAATTACTGCTCTTGTTCCCGGCATAAAACGATTTGCTACAATTATAAAGTATCCGTACTTCCTGAACCACTTTTCAACTTTATCAATGGAATCAACCGGAATATATTTAAATCTGCCGGCATGAATTACTTTTTTATCAATTGTCGAGCCGATATAAAACATCAGCATAAAACCGGTAATGCTTCCAAGAGTAGCAAGGATTAGTGATGGTATAAAACTTATTGCACCGGTTCCGACAAGTGAGCCGCCAACTACCAGCACAATATCACTGGGTGAAGGTGGAAAAATGTTTTCAACAAATGCGAAAAGAAACAAAGTAATGTATATCCAGATTGGAGGGAATGTTGAAATTTGATTGAGGATATCTTCAAACATTATTTTCTTACAACTGTTACAACAGCCATTACAGAAATACCTTCTTCCCTTCCAACAAAACCAAGCTTTTCGGTAGTAGTTGCTTTAATTGAGACTCTGTCTGAACCAATATCAAGAATTTTGGAAATTTTTTCTTTCATCTTCTGTGTGTACGGAGAAATTTTAGGTTGTTGAAGTATTACAACAACGTCTATATTATTTATGTAATATCCTCTGTTCCGTATAAGCTCATGAGCTTTTTTCAGGAAGACGGAGCTGTCAGCTTTTTTATATCTTGGATCATCATCCGGGAAATGGGTACCTATATCACCTAGTGAAAGAGAACCAAGCAATGCATCTGTTACTGCATGTAAGAGAGCATCTGCATCTGAATGACCGGCTAATCCTTTCGCACAAGGAATTTCGATCCCGCCAAGAATTAATTTTCTTCCTTCAGCAAATGCGTGGACGTCAAATCCAATTCCGGTTCTTAAATCTATTATCAAAATTTCACCTCAAAGTCTGTGAATTCATTTTTTGTTTCCTGCCAATTTATTTTGCAGGTTTTAACTGAAGCGTGTATCGGTCCAATGCGTAATTTTTTAATCAATTCTTCAACTATTGCTTTTTCACCTTCTACAATTGTAAGCACTTCACCAGTATAAAGGTTTTGAGTGAAACCTTTTAGGTCCAATTTTTTCGCTTCACGAACAACAAAATACCTGTAACCAACTCCCTGCACCAAACCATTAACAATAATCTCTGCCCGAACTTCCATTTAATGTCATCTTTTCTTTAGAAATGATGTAAAAAATTAGAGAATTTTTGTGTGAGTACAAAGACTATTGACTTATTCTTTCTTTGAATAACCAAAACTTTTCAGAAGATTTTCATCACTTCGCCATTTCTTCCTAACCTTAACTCTAAGCTCAAGAAAAACTTCTTTCTGCAAGAATTCTTCAATGGATTCTCTTGCGACTTGTCCAAGCTTTTTGATTGCACTTCCGCCTTTACCTATAATTATTGCTTTTTGTGATTCTCTTTCAACAACTATTTCGGCACTAATATAATGTTTACTTGTTTCGCGCTCTTTGAATTCAGCAATCAGAACTTCACAACTATAAGGGATCTCATCCTGATAAAGTTTTAATATTTTTTCTCTAATTAATTCAGATACAAAAAATCTTTCGTTTGCATCTGTTACCTGGTCATCGGGGAAATGCTTAGGTCCCTCGGGAAGGAACCGCATAATCTCTTCACGGACTCGTTGAATGTTAAAATCAGCAGTTGCGGAAATCGGGATTACTTCTTCGAAAAGTTTCAGCTTTTCAAATTGTTTTATTAACTCTGTTACCTTTTCCTGATTTAGCATATCAATCTTGTTTATTACCAGCAGCTTTGGTTTCTTTGAAAGCATAACAAACTCTTTGAGAAATGCATGGTTTAGTAAAATATCCCCTTGAGGATCATCAAAAGCATCAATGATAAGTAAAATAACATCTGCATCTTTAAATGACGCACT
>JBATIA010000528.1:0-2940 GCA_049667415.1 Ignavibacteriaceae bacterium | reverse complement strand
GAATAAAGCTGACCAGCGAAGGATATTCAGTGCTGTAAATATCTGCCAGATAAAGATTAATACTCAAGCTATCCAATTTAGGAACCTCAAAGTAAGTTTTGTAAATATTTGGTCCCGGTACTACTTCAGCTAATTTGAATTGAAATGAAGCTCCTTCAGATTTCCAATAATATATTTCAGGATAGTCATTTATAAAGAGTCCTGCTAAATTTACATTCCTGTCAATAAAAGGATACTCTCTGAAAGTTACACTCAGATCGCGATTTTCAAATTTACCCAGATATAATTTTGAATTCTTATTATAAACTAGAAAAACATTTACAAGACTGCTGTCAACACGTTGAATCGCTACATCAAGAATTTCACCCGGTGTGTATAGCTGTTTTCTATTTAACTTATTTGTGTAAAAATTGTATTTGAATACTTCTAATAAAGGTGTTCCTTTGGTATAACAATAGAAAATTTTTCTTCGCTTGAAGAACTCATCCACCAGGACTTCTTTATGATCTTCTGCAAGTGGAATCGAATAGAATACTGATGGAATTCCTTCTTTACTATTAAGAAATAATTTCATTGAATTATCGAACTCATCAATAAAACTCATATCCGGGACGCCATCGTTTTCATAATCGAACTTCTTTACAGCACCAGATTTAATTGAAGGAACAATATTCAGATCACCTTCAATTTCATTCAGTGTTGAAATATATCTTATTTCACCTGATTCAATAAGACAGGCTATGCTTTCTGAATTTTCATATCTGAAATTAGTAAATGAACTGATTGATGAGCTATGTAGGTAGGTAATCCCTTCATAAAAACTGCCACCCTCTTTACCAAAGAAAATAATTAATTTGTTTTGATTTATGAGGCAGGATATGTCAAAAATCCTGTCTCTGTTAAAATCTCCAAACTGAATTCTTGTGGGTGTACCGCCCAATCGAATTGTAGTTTTTCTCTCATAAGAAGATTGGAAATCCCCGAACAAAATTTCAATACGATTATTGACTGAATAAATTATATCCTGAAATCCATCTCTGTCCAGATCTTTAGATTGAAGAAGATTTATTTTTTCAGGGTATTGATTTGATCGTTTAAGCCTGAAATCTCCATTCGTATTGTTAAAATAAAACTGGAGTGAGTTCTCGAGAATGTTAAATGCTAAAACATCCTTATAGCCATCATCATTAAAATCAATAAATATAGCTTCGCTAAAACTGGTTTCCGTAATTATCTTTTTCTCACCAATGTCTCTTCCGGCTCTGAAAAGAACCGACAAACCGTCAAACCCACTTCCTGAAACCAGAATTTCGTCCGTCCCATTTAAATCAATATCGCCTGTATAAATTTTTTCAGGATAAGAATCGAATGTGATTTTTCCTATTTTTTCTTTAAGTGAATCGGATGTTATTGATAATAAAGAAATTTGTCTAAGCTTTCGTTCAATTGCCACAAAAAATTTTGTGCTATCTCCTTTATCCTGCAATTGTCTCAGTTGCGAGATTTCAGAGTTTACCTCAAACTCTTTTAGGTACAATTCATTATTGGAAAGACCAGAGATCAAGCCAACTTTTTTCGATGTTGGTGAGTATACAATAAGTTCATCATTCCCATCAAAATTTATATCAGATGGAACAATAAATTGAAATCCCTTAGAAAGCGTAATAGATTTTAGTGAGCAAAAACCGTTGATAGGAATTTGGCAATTGGATAAAGAAGAAAAAAACAAGAAAAGTAAAATGCAGCTATTTGTTAACAGACCTGCTTTTAAGCCTGTTTTCTCTCCTGGTAAGCGCCTCATTAAATCTTCTTTTCTGTTCATTTGTTTCAGGTAAAGCTTCAATTGCTTTAACCGGATTACCCTGTTCATCCACACAAACAAAAGTAAGATAAGCCGAATTAGTATGCTTTACTGTGCCCTCTTTAAAGGATTGTGCAAAAACTTTTACCCCAACTTCTAATGAAGTATTAAAAACCCTGTTCACCGAAGACAAAAGTGTAACTGCATCGCCGAGCTTAACAGGATGAAGAAAATCTATTTTATCCACAGAAGCTGTGACACATATTCTTCCGTTTTGTTTTGCAGCACTAAGTGCCGCACAAATATCTATCCAGTGCATAAGCTGACCACCCAGCATATTACCGAGCTGGTTCGTATGATGAGGCAATACAAGCTCCGTCATCGTTATCTCTGATTCGCTAACTTTTCGGGCAGTCATTAGTTAGAAGAATAGCTTCCTTTTAATTTTGATTCGAGTGAATTCTTTAAGTTCTCAATTTCTTCATGATTTTCATCTTCAGGATAAAGTCGAATAAATTTCCTCATCTCTGCAAGAGCTTCATCTTCTCTATCCCTATCCATAAGTAATTTTATTTTCCGATACATAGACATTGATGCATATTGTGTATCGTGGTATGTTTCAACAACACCATCAAAATACTTTATGGCAGCATTATAGTATTCCATCTTTTCATAGATAACTGCAATAGAATATTGTTTCCGGGCAAGCTTATCGTTCAACTCGTTAATCTTTTTTTCAGCTTCTGACACTCTTTCATTTAGCGGAAAGAAATCAACAAAAGCCTGGTATTCCTCAATAGCTTTTTTCGTATACTTTTGATCAAGAGTATAATTTGGTGAAAGCTCGTAGTAACTTTCAGCAAGCATAAACTGGGCATCAGAAACTAACTCACTGGCAGGCATATTTTTTATCAGCTTACTGAATTCATATGCAGCAAGAATATATTCACCACGCTCGTATTTACACCTTCCCAGATAGTACTGCGCATCATCAACAACACTGTTCCCGGGGTACTGAAGCATAATAGCTTCAAATTCCGTAGCCGCTTCCGTGAAATCCTCATCATCGAATAAACTTATAGCAGCTTTTAGTCTCTCGTCAGGTGGTAAATCAACAAAATTATTTGATGAACCACACC
>JBATIA010000527.1:0-9993 GCA_049667415.1 Ignavibacteriaceae bacterium | reverse complement strand
TTCCAAAACAGCCGGGCTCACAAAATTCTCGGAAGCTATAAGTTCCAGTTTATTTTGTTGTCTTACTATCTCCTGCTGGAGAATTTGATAAACTTCTGAATCATTTTGAAGAAACGAATACATAGCTGATTTCATTTTTGTTTTTAATGATCAAATTTAACAAAAAAAGGCTCCCTGATAAACAGAGAACCTTCTTATTGACTTAAAATCTAAAATTTACGGAACCGTTACACTCTTGCCAATCCAGGTAAAGCAATCTCCGGTTATTGGAATAACGTCTCCAGATTTGTATTTGTTGAAGAACCAATCTTCCTGCGTTGGTACGGAACTGGACAGCGCCCCGATTCTATCACGTGCCTGAGCCAGAGACTGATCGATGCTTACTGCCCTTCTGTATGTATCCTGGGCAAGTAGATACACTAGTTTTGTTTTAAAATCAAATGTGCAATCTCTTGCAGCTTGCTCATAGAGTAAACCGACTGAGAATATTGCCATTCCCCAACCGCCTGCCTTATCGCTTGCTGTTTCAAAATACTGGCGCGCTTTGCTCAACTTTCCCTGTTCTTTATAAATTAAACCAAGATTGAAATAAAAATCCTTATTATTTGGATCTAACAGTAAAAGTTTTTGATATGCAGCCTCTGCATCTTGCAGACGTCCAACCTTGTTATATGCAGTTGCAAGCTGATTCCAATAGTTTAAGGTTTCAGGAGATTTTTGCGTTAAAAACTCTAGAGGTTCAATTGCTCTTTCATAGTCCTGAGCCCTTATGCACTCAGAGGCATAAGTCCAGGCTTTTTCAAGGTTTTCTTTATCAAGTTCCCAATTCTTCTTACGAATATCTAAGAGTTGTCCGACATCATCAACAAGAGTCGATAGAATTCTTGGCCATTCTGGATTATCCGGTTCTCTTACAGCAAGCGTTGTGTAAATATCGATAGCATTCAATTTGTAATCATTTTCATCGCTCATATTAGCAATATAAATCTGTCCAAACCTGTTATAGTAATAAGAATCCATCTCAGGATTGTAATCGGCAGCTTTCTGATACTCAACTATACAAGTTTCGGTATCAAGTTCTAGCCATGTTTCAGATATAAATGCTTTTCTAACCTGGAAATAAGCCATAGCATCCGGGTAATATTGAATTGCTGTGTTATAAAAATCTAATATCGAGTCTTCTATGGCCTGAATTTCTTCAGGAGCAACATCGGAAGAATCGTGAAGATACCAGAGACAATCTTCCATTTTGTAATAAATCCATTTTGCAAATTTTGATTTATCACATTCAAGCACCTGCCAACCGTACGGAAGAGCACTTGCATAGTCTTTATTTTTATGATACTCTGAAAACAAACTATAAAGTTTAAGGGTTTCCAATGAATCACAATCAACCTGATCAAGCACACGGTTTCCTGCAACTGCACAAGATGTAAAGATCATCGCTGATATTAGAATTACAAATGCTTTTATTCTATTTTTCATTATGCTACCCTTTATGATGTTTATTTTTCATAACGAATAAACCAGATATCGCCTAAGCTGATACCCATATTAATTTTAATAAATTGCTCTTCAAGCAAATTATTTTCAGTCTTTCCCCTAACCGAATATTCAAATCCAAAATCTATAGTATTTTCATCAGTAAGTGGAAGTGCAAAACCTGCAAAAACCGAATATTGCTTTAACTCATTGCCTTTAAGTTTGTATTGTGACATTTCATAACTTAAACCTGCGCGAAACATAATTTGTTCCCAAAAACTAATACCAGGTACGCGCTGTGGTCTATATTCAAATCCCAAACTAAGTTTATGTACATCATTCAGATTGAATTGATTTATTCCATTCAGTTTCAAATCAGTCCAGGGCTGATAAAAATAATCGAGTGCAATATTATAGACTTTTATAAAGGCTATGTGTAAACCTGCATTCAAACGAATCGGAACTTCCATTTTAGCATTCCCGGTGCCAATCGAATCAATAATAGTTAAAGAACGATTAATAAAACTTGTGTCGGCATCCAGCTTACTTATAAGATTAGCGCTTAATCCTAATCTTAAATTAGAAATCGAACCAGCATTCAACAAACCTGACATATCTGGAGTAATAAAACCAAGAGTCGTACCAAAACCCGTTGGACCGTAAGCCAATTCGTATTCGGCAGGAAAGAATGAAGTATTATCAAAATCTACTATTGAAGTATATTTTATGTTGCCAAAATAGTACTCAAGTGTAGCACCCAGAATAAAATCGATGGGAAGCTTATAGGAACCACCTAAGAATACTTTTGAAAGTCCACCTTTACCTTGATATGTTGTTGTATAGTTACCTGTTATAGTATTTGAAGCTTTTTCCTGTACCTGATAATTAACACGAGTAAACGGTACAATGCCCATAGCAATTCCAATTCCATTATCTTTACTTACAGGAAAAGCAAAAGTAAACCCTTTAAAAATCCCATCACCATAATATTTTGTTTCATTCTGATTTGACAATCTAAGTTGATCGTACCCAAAACTGAATTCAATTCTGGTCCTTGTTAAGTTAGACCAGGAAGCAGGGTTAAGTAATTCAACATAATCGCTGTTTATAATTGCAGAACCGGCATGCCCCATTGAAAGTGTTCTTGCTGAATAACTATATATAACATCTCCCAAACCATTCCTGGAATAGGCAGAGGTATTTTGAGCGATTGATAAATTTGATATTAAAAGAAAAACCGTAAAACAATATTTAAGAATTTTACTAATCATTAGTTCTTTTGTTGTGTGTATGTGATCCGAAGTCTTGGTCGCTCAGAAATTTCTGAATAGTCACTTCCTCTTAATACAAATAGATCCAATCCTAGAGTTGGGCTTCCTGCTTCTATTAAGATTCCAAAATTTTCATCCCTACTTACCCAGTTTCTAACAAATGAAGTAATAGTTCCTGTATATTGATTATCATTAAACAGTAAACTGATTGGATTTCCTTCTGTGATTGTTGAATCTGCATTTTTAAGATAAAATACTCTCAGACTATTATTAAAACTTGAACCCTTAACAGAATTGAGAGAATCTGATGTTATAAAAAGTTCGGCTTTATTTATTACCACTCCCGAAGGAAGTACACCTAGATCAAATGTGAGCTTAGAATTTATACTAACGCTGCTTTGAACACACATTAACCCTTGAGGTAAATTTGGAACGGGACCATCAACCAAACTAATGTCTGCAGAAATAAATCCACTAATAGTATCCGTATAAACTCCGGGTTTCTCGATTACAACTGTCAATTTGGCGGCTTGAGACGACAGGGGTGTTAACGCCTGGAATCCAATTATTTTATTTGACGACATTGTTGGTTCAAGATAAATCCCAAAATTATTCTCCAGAGTATTGTCGGCTGAGTTTTTTATCCAGCCAAGAGACAGTGCTTCATCTATATGAAATGTATAGGTAGAGTCGGATATTGAAAAATCGGAACTAACATCATTCATATCGTACTGAAGTTTTGAAAGACTGTCAATTGTAAATGCTGTGGATGACCATGGAGAATTAACTTTGTGCACTGTAAAATTCATTGTTGCCAAAGTATCAACGTAAGTATAGCGATTGCGCAATTCTATCCAGGAATCCAAAACATTAATATTATCCGCTTTAACATCATTTTTAAGACTATCAGCCAGGCCAAAAATAAATTTTAGTAAAGATGAGGCCTTGACATTCTGATAACTGCCAACAAGTATCCAATCAGAGTTTCCTAATGATATAACTCTTTTCTGGTATGAAGAATTTTGATTAATGGTATCATTTACAGAATCATATGTTCTAACAATAATATAATCACTCCCAATAAGTTCGATACCTAATGAGGATGGTTCGTCCGAACACGATAAGAACAATAGTGATGCAGCAAGTAAAAATATTGGTAAGATATAAGAAAATTTCAAAAAGTATCTCCGCTAAATATCAGCAAGAATGAAATTACAAGCATTTAATAAATTATCGGCTACAAAAGTTGGGAAATTATTTTCCTTTTGCAAGATAGAAAAACTTTCCTCCCCTTTTCCGGTTCTTACAAGAATAGTCTTTATTCCTGCATTTTTCCCACATTGGATGTCCGATACCGCATCACCAATGAAATATGATTTTTCCAGGTCTATATTAAATTCCTTAACTGCTTCAAACACCAACTTGGGGGAAGGTTTTCTGCAATCACACTCTTCATCACTGCTATAATCAGGATGAGCCGGGCAATAATAGAAGGCGTCCAGTTTTATTTTATACTTTGCCAAAAGACTATTTATTTTATCGTTTACTGCATCAACTTCTTTATTTGTCATCTTTCCTCGCGCAATACCGGATTGGTTGGAAATAATAATCAGCAGAAATCCATATTTTTTTAGTAAAGACAAAGCCTCTCCGGTTTCCGGATATAATACAACTTTATCCGGATCGCTAATATAACCGGGGTCTTCGTTTAAAGTTCCGTCTCGGTCAAGAAAGATGGCATGGTTGGACATTAACTTTCGTTAAGAATTGTCTTATAAAGATCGATATATTTCTTTGCAGAAGAATGCCAGCTAAAATCTTCTTTCATTCCGGATTTAACAATCTTATTCCAGGTATCTTTATCCTTATAGACTTTTAAGGCGCGCTTTATCTCACTGAAAAATTCATTTGCGTTATATTTTGTGAATATAAATCCTGTCCCTTCCTTAGACTTTTCATTAAACTTCTTCACTGTATCAGCCAGTCCACCAGTTTCTCTTACAACTGGAACTGTTCCGTAGTTTAGGCTGTACATCTGATTAAGTCCAAATGGCTCATACTTTGAAGGCATAAGCAGAATATCAGCTCCCCCTTCAATCAAATGAGCAAGATCATCATTAAAACCAAGATAACAGGCAAATTTATCACTATGTTTCTTCGCCATCTGATCAAAAAATGTATGATATTTTTTATCACCCGTTCCCAATACTATCATTTGAACATCCATCTTTAATAAATTGGGAAGGATTTTTTCCACCAGGTCTATACCTTTAGAATCATACAAACGAGAAATTAATCCGATTATCGGAGTATCTTCATTAAAGTCAAATCCAAATTTTTCTGCAAGTGCTTGTTTGTTAACTACCTTCTGCTCAACATTTTTGATAGAATATTTTTTGGGAAGATGTTTATCTTTGTCAGGGTTCCAGACTTTAGTATCAATCCCGTTTATTATTCCATACAAATCATCTTTTCTTTTAGACAATATATCCTTTAATCCGCTGCCAATTACGTTATCCGTTCTAATTTCATTAGCATACGTTTCACTAACAGTATTGATAGCATCTGCATAGAGTAATCCACTTTTCATAAAGTTTAATTTACTTTTATGAACAATGCCCTTCAATGAATTAAGATTTTCAGGTAATCCGGTCTTCTTAAAAGATGATTTTGGAAATTCACCCTGGTAGGCAAGATTATGTATAGTGAATAAAGTTTTGAACTTGTCGAAGTTCTCTTCATCCTTATAAATCGTTTTTAGGTAAGCGGGAATCAATCCACACTGCCAGTCGTTGCAGTGGATAATATCCGGTATCCATCCAAGTTTTATGATCAGTTCAAATACAGCACGATTAAGAATGATAAATCTTTCATCATTATCGGGATACTCTTTTCCGGTCATCGGATCATCATAAAGACTGTTTCTGCTGCCAAAATATTCCTGGTTATCGAGAAAGTAAATCTGAACCCTGATTTTTTGACCTGGCAGGAAACACGACTTTAAGGAGAATATTACTTCCTTTCCACCGACATCTATATTTATATCCTTTAAGCGTACAACCTCGTGAATCTTGAACTTTCTATCGTCAACCGCACCGTACTTTGGGACCACAATTCTTACCTCGTGACCCAGTTCGGCTAAGGTTTGCGGTAAAGCAGCCGAAACGTCTGCCAATCCACCGGTCTTAATAAATGGTACAACTTCTGAGGTTACAAATAATATTTTAAACTTTTTTGCTGACATTTTCTTTGAATTTTTTGGAATGATTACTACAAACTTACGCAAATGAGGCTTTTTTAACAAAAAGAATTAACTTGAAATAACTGAGATTGAGTTCTGATTATTTGCTTAAAGGGTAATTCTCTTCTTTAAGAAAAAAGATAATAATGATATATTATGAGAGATTTAAAAACAAATTTCGTAAACGGTAGTGAAATTATTCATTCTATATAGCTTTTTAATCGCATTTTTAGTTGGGTGTAGTGCATCAACCGGGTCTCGCTATGAAACGAAAGAAGAAAAGAAAGTAGATACAGAAACTGTAAAAGAGACTAATAAGGAAATAGTTGAAGACTTTGATATTACCCCATATCAAACAGAAATTGATATAAAAGCACCTCCATTGCAAACAGATAAACTTCCTTCAGATGTGTGGTATGGATACGATGATAAAAATCAGTCACTCGATAGAAAAATAATCAATACAACCGATGGTTACCGGGTACAAGTATTATCAACGGATGATATTGAGGAAGCAAATCGTGTTCGTGCGGAGATTTTTGAAAAAACTGCCTGGAAAGAAGTTTATATCACTTTCGAACCACCTTTCTATAAAGTGAAAGCCGGAGACTTTACGTCTAAATCTGAAGCGAATGATTTCAAATTCAAATTGAACCAACTTGGTTATACGGAAGCAAAAGTTGTGCAGGAAACGGTAAATCTTTTTGAATGATGATAACTCTTCTTTTCAATCCCGCATCCATTATCACAATCAACACATCAGGAAAGAACTATAAAAGAGGAATTGAACTTTCTGATATTGGGCAACTCTTTGAACATTCTGTTCTTATTGAGGATGATATTATAAAAGATGTAATTCCCGGTTCATCGTTAAATAAAAACAAATACGAAAAAGTAATTGATGTAACCGGCAAAACAGTTTTTCCGGGTTTAGTCGAATGTCATACACATACGGCATTTGCTGGTTCACGGGCAGATGAATTCCGGCAAAGGCTATCGGGAATTGGCTACGAAGAAATTGCAAAAAAAGGTGGTGGGATCAATACTACAGTTACTGCAGTACGTTCTGCATCATTTGAAGAATTAGTAAATATTATCAAACCAAGAATTGATCATTTTATTTCGCAGGGGATTACAACCCTGGAAATTAAAAGTGGTTATGGTCTGGATTTTGAGAATGAAAGAAAGCTCTTACAGGTAATTAATTTTTTGAATGAAATTTATCCGATCGATATCGTTCCAACATTCCTTGGTGCACACACTTTCCCTCCGGAATTTAAAAGTAACCATCAAATTTATGTTGATGAAATTATTAATAAAATGATTCCACACTTCGCAAACCAGAAACTTGCTGAATTCTGCGATGGCTTCTGTGAAGCAACAGCATTCTCATTTGATGAAATAGATAAAATATTTTCTATCGCGAAAGAACACGGATTAAAACTGAAGCTTCACACGGAGCAGTTTAACACAATAGGTGGACTTGATGTTGCACTAAAACATAAAGCTGTTTCTGTTGATCATCTCGAAGCAATAAAAGATGAAGACATCCCAAAACTTGGAAAGACTGATACTGTTGCTGTTCTGCTTCCAGGAGTATCTTTCTTCTTGAATCACAAATATGCGCCTGCAAGAAAACTAATCGAACAGAATGCAATCATTGCACTTGCTACAGATTTCAATCCAGGCTCATCACATATTTCAAGTTTAAGCTTGATAATGAGCATCGCAGCATTAAAGATGAAAATGACAATTGAAGAGGCAATAAGTGCAGTTACTATTAATGCTGCAAAAGCTTTGTGCAGAGAACAGACTATCGGTTCAATTGAAATCGGGAAAAAAGCAAACTTTGCCGTCTTTGATACTGAGGATTATGCGGATATAGTTTATTCAATCGGAAATAATTTGAATTGTATGACGATTAAGGATGGGAAAGTGATTTATAAAGATGAAGAATTCTTTAAAGGAAAACTTATCTAAACTTAAAATTCAAATCAGTTACCTCCCATCTCGGGCGTAATGTTAAAGTATCCGGGTAAAACGAAAACAACTCTGAATATTTAATTGGCTCTGGCCAGCCGTAATCATACTTTCCATTATTGTTTTCATCAAGGAAACACCATAGAATATATTTTCCAGGCTCGACCCTCGCAAATTCAAATTTTTCAGAATTTAGTTTTTGCTCATACTTAAGATCTGGAGAGTCTCCACTCTCTAAAACCATAATTGGATTCTTTTTATAATCCAGATTAATAACAGACCCTGATAAACCAGTAAAATCCAAACCTGAAATTGTTTTAAACTTAAGAGTGAAAAGAGAATCCGTTTGGTTTCCATTTATATCAACAAACTTACCAAGCTGAAGCTTTAGCAGGTAATCTTTTTCAGGTTTCAAATCTTCTTTTGGTTTGATAACAAGAGTTGCATCATCAAAATAATCAATCTTAAAATCAACAGGATTGTTGAAAGTATCAGTTAATGCAATTGATGAATTGATTAAGTTTTTATCGAAAGCTTCATCAAAATAAATCTTAATTTCGGTTTTCAGATAATCTATCGTATTCCCCTGTGCAGGTTCGGTAGATGTTATCTTTAATGAACTGGTATCCCGTCTGTCACTAATCAATAATTTACTGAAATCGTCAGTCATTATGTTGCCCATCAGATCGGTTAGTGTATCAGCAAAAAGGTAAACCAAATTTCCTGGATTTATATCTTCATCGAGCATTAAAATAAACTCCTCAGGCTTTGTCTTACCTTTGAATGCATAGATTAATCGATACTCTTGATTTTCTGTAGAATCAATAATAGAAAAATTTTCAGCTCGAATAGATTTTTTATCTAACTCTTTACTGCAGCTAATAATCAGATGATTCTTATCTGTCATAAGCCCGCTTATCAATCTTGGTTTAGATACGTCAGCATTAAACAGCAAGAAATTAAGTTCTGTAAAAATTGAATCCTGTTCGCTCAAATAAATGTCTTTAAAAGGAATACCAATTTCGTCACTATCCTGCTGATACAAATAATCTCTGAACTTATCATTAACTGCATAAATTCTGTAGTTACCTTCGCCTAACCCTCTTAGACTAAAATTTCCGCCAACACCTGTCTGCGACGCATAATCCGGTTTGTTCTTCAAAAGCGAGTCTGAGGATTCGTCGATCTTGTAAGCGTAAATGAAGATACCTTCTTTTTCTTTGCCATAAACTCTGCCGGATATTATTTTCTTATCAATTTTATCCCCGGTTGAAAACGAAAATGTAAAAGATTCCGCCATCCTGTTCTTGTTGTTCAAATCAACTACATCAGTACCAATTGTTATTGTATAAGTAACATCCATCTTTAATTCTTCCGGAAAAACTACCTCAAGGGTTTTTCCTGTCCAGCTAAACTCAAGTGAACCCTCAATAAATGGGGAAATGAAAATTGCATCCCTTACGGATCGTTTATCTACGTATTCAGAAAATTCAATTTCGAAGTAATCTTCTTCGAAGTTTATTGTTCCATCAGCAGGATAAACTTCAATTATTTCAGGCGGAATTTTATCAACTTCTCCACCTGTCGGAGGAAGCTGGTTAGCACATTTTATCAAGATGAAAGACAAAAGGAAAAAGATAAAAGTATTTTTTCTATTTATTTGTTTTTGTAACAATAGAGTCTATTATTTATTCTATAAATTAAAAATATGAACTGTGATATCCAGACGGTCTTAGTTTGTATTTCTCTCACGCATCAACTTTCTGTACTTCTTCACATTATTATTATGTTCTCTGAGAGTTTTAGAAAAAAGATGACCACCTGTTCCATCGGCTACAAAGTAAAGATAATTATTTTTTTCTGGATTTAATGCAGCTAAAATCGCAGCTTCTCCAGGACTGTTAATTGGTCCGGGTGGCAAACCGAAATATTTGTAAGTATTATATGGTGAATCCATTTCAAGGTCCTTAAATGTTAATCTTCTCCAACCTCCCGGAAGTATATATTGAATCGTCGGAT
>JBATIA010000526.1:0-1574 GCA_049667415.1 Ignavibacteriaceae bacterium | reverse complement strand
GGCATTGATAAATAGCACTGTGCTCGGAGTCTACTGGAATGATCTCAGAGTTATTTGCTCTGCAAAGATCAGTTACGAGTTCTCCGGCAACAACAAGTGTTTCTTTATTAGCAAGCGCAATTCTTTTTCCTCGCTTCACTGCCTCGATAGTCGGTGCCAGTCCTGCAAAACCAACCAATGCACCCATAAAAATATCGTATTCAGCATTGATCGAAGCTATGATTAATCCTTCTTCACCAATAAGCAATTCACAACTATCCGGAATCTTATCTAAAATTTTTTGAGCTGCATTTTTATCTCTTACAACAACAACTTTAGGATTGAATTGTTTGATCTGTTCAATGAGTAACTCAGTGTTAGAGTTTACTGTCAGCCCGGTTACTTCAAATTCATCATTAAGATTACTGATTACATTAAGACAATTTACCCCGATGGAACCGGTTGAACCGAGTATAAAAACTTTCTTCATAGGGCTTAAAAATACTGAAAATCAACCTAAAGTTTATGCTTTGAATTCATATTACCTATTCAGCCATCTAATTGTTAACTGCTTGATATGCAAACCTTTAATTGACCTTGAAAGCGGTTAATAATTCCTTATTTTGCAACAGTATGAAAAAGAAAATTACCATAATAATTTTTGGTGTGCTCGTATTCTCAGTTCACGCTCAACAAAGAATTGATCAAAAGTTAACACTTGCTCAGAGCTATGAACAGATAGGTGATTATGATTCGGCTACAAAGCTGTATGAGGAATTATATCTCTCGGACCCATCAAATTCACAATACATTGGTGCTTTGTATCGTGTTTATATACAGACAAAAAATTATGCTGCTGTTGTAAACATTCTTGAAGAAAGAATTAAACAAAAACCTGATGATATAAGTGCTTACGGGATGCTTGGCACATCGTATTACTTAATGGGGAATGAGGAAAAAGCATTTGAATACTGGGATAAACCATTCCGGTCGGGTAGTGTAAATCCTATGTTCTACAGGGTTATTGCAGATTATGCAGTTGAGCGAAGAGCTTTTGAAAAAGCAATTGAGCTATATGAAAAAGGTAAGGAAGTTTCCGGCGATAAAATTCTTTTTGCGTATGATCTTATCAGGCTTTATTCGTTAACAATGCAGTTTGATAAAGCAGCAAGGGAATATTGTTTTATTCTTTCATCAGACCCTACACAGTTGCAGGCAGTCGAGATTAAAGTTTTTGAAAATATAAATCGACCGGGTGCACTCGATGCAACTTTAAAAGTTGTTGAAGATTGTGCCGATAAAAACATAATCAGTTTTTCATACCTGCTTGCGCGCTTATATGCTGAGCAAAAATCCTATGAGAAGGCTTACGAAACTTACCTTTACATCGATGAAAAACAATTAAGCAAAGGAAGAGATCTTTACCAGTTTGCCCAGCAGATGTTTACTGAGAAGGCATACAAATTATCTTCTGAAGTTTTTGAGAAAATTACTGAACGTTATTCCAATTCCCCTATTATTTCACAGGCAAAGCTGGGATATGCACGGTCGCTTGAAGCTTCAATGGGGGGAGAATATTAAAAAACTATTACACA
>JBATIA010000525.1:0-4323 GCA_049667415.1 Ignavibacteriaceae bacterium | reverse complement strand
ATCGCACCAATATCTTGGATTTTGAACTTTAATTTGATTCCAGCTTCTTCAATTGCGGATTCTGAGTTTATTAGTCTTTCATCAGCAGCATTCATTCCAAGTAAACCACCAAATAATCCCATATCTGAACCTTGACTCTTATGTGTAGTGGCCAATGAACCATTTGTATCAAACTCAATTACTACTTCCTTTAAATTATTTCTCATAAGATCTCTGGCAATTCTCCCAATCCTTAATGCGGCAGCACAATGTGAGCTTGATGGTCCACGCATTATTGGACCAATTACATCGTTTAGAATGCTAGGAGGATTAGATTTTATTTTATCCATAAAAAATTCTTCTATTAATTCTAATATTTTTAAAAGATTTATGACTATGCAAAAATGATGTTCTTTTTTAAATAAGTTAGGTTAAGCATGGATTGCAATTTAGATTTTTATCTCATTATTTCTGTCATCAAGAGATTTTTCTAATTGTCGAATGGTATGAACTTCACATCTTTGTCTTTAAAGGAAATATTATAAGTAAGTTGATGCGATATGTCAAGTTTTGAACCATCTTTGAGTGTAACGGTTCCTTTCACAGTGAAGATTCCCCAAGTCCAAATGATAAGTGAACAATTAGGATTGTTTGGAGTTCTCTGAATTCTTGTTCGAGGATTTGGAAATGAAGAATGCAAGAAGTAAGTAACACTTTCCACATAAGGTAAATCCATTCCATCGAGATATAACCAGACTTTATATAAATTTCTTTTTCCACTTTTTTTGAATAAAGTAGTTTTGGAATTTGACCCAGGTTCAAATGCAGTATCGCATAACTCAATATCATATTTTCTCTGCATATGTAATTTAATCTCCTTTTTCAGGTTGAGGCAACTCTACAGGTTCTATTTCATTCTCATCGGGTAATATTTTTTCTTCTTCATCTCTCTTCGTATCATTATCTTTAGCCGATTTAATCCCAGCAGATTCTCCAAAATAATAGCCAATTATTGATCCTATTAATACCCCTATCGTTGAGATGACAGCTTGGAGGACTTTTGTAACTTCCTCACTATTTCCTGCATAGTTAATGAGTGAATAAAACAATACCAGCCCAAAAATTGTGACCATAATAAGAGCAAGGAAGTGTCGAAAATCATTTATTATCTTAACCATTAGATCAGCAATTAAGAAACGAAGCCGATCGGAACGTTTTCCTGGAGTGAGTTTTTGGATTTTAAATCTACCTATCGAAAATACCCAAGCAATCCATTGAGCAAGTAAAATAACCACAACTAGACTTAATAGAAAATAAATAATTCCAGTATAATTATTTTCAAAGAACTTAAAAAAATCTTCCATTTATTGCCTCAAATAATATTAATATTTCAGTTACGACTAAACAAAAGATCTTAGAGCAAATACCCTTATATTAAAATAAGTATAAAAATCATTAATTAACAAAAATTTAGATTACCTATAAACTTTATTCAATAGGATAATAAAATAGATAACGCTAATAGTTTATTTAATTATAAATAATTAGAAATGGTTTTTTGATATCTAAAAATTATTTGCCCGGATGATTGTAAGTCAGTGAAAACAAGATGGAACTAATAAACTTGCTGATATAGCATAATCTCCACAACCAACATAGATTGTAATCGTACTTTGAAATTTTGTAGAGACAGAGGGGATGAAATGAGAAAAGCCTCATAACCAGACTAGTTACAAGGCTTTATGAGTGAGCTGGTGAACGGATTCGAACCGCCGACCGGCTGATTACAAATCAGCTGCTCTACCAACTGAGCTACACCAGCTAAAATTTTGGCAAGTCAAAAATATCACTTTCCAACAAGCTATACAAGATGAATTTGAGTCCATCCCTTATTTATCATAAATCTTTAAGTCCTCGACCCAGAACAACTCACAGCTACCACCACCGGTGTCGTCTCTTCTCACTGAACTCTTCCACCGCCAGCCGTCAGGAGTTGTGATATAAACCAGATATCCTTTCATTTCAATCAAACTCCCCTTGTATACTTTGTCGAACTTTTCTTCAACAACTTCGTCTTTTGGGATTATATGAACATTTGCACTATTTAAACTAACTTCTTTCTTGGGAATTGGAAGATTATCCGAATGCCAATTGTACCATCTGTTGCGCTGTGATATTTCTATTTTATCTATTACATTTTGATCAGACATCGGTCCCCAACCAAGTGCTAAATCGAATGGTGAGAGTTCACTTTCTATTCCAATTGAAAAATTATTCCGACTTAATACCCTGGCCTTTATATTATATTCTGCAAGTGCTTCTATATTAAAATCCTCTACAGTCCATTCTTTTTTACTTGTTAAATCTGTTTGCCTGGGTTGATCGGGTGCAGTTATACCGGGAGAGAATGTGATTACTGTTTCAGGGTAAAAAAAGTAAACAAGAATTGTTACTAATAAAACCAGGGGGATTAATATTTTTTTCATTTTAACTGATCAATGGTTAAAAAAATATTTAATTAACAGTAGATGTACTGAACCATTTACTACGTTTGAATTTCTAACTTTGTTCTGTTGAAGAAAAATCCAATTTAATAGGCAACTTTTATCTATTTGTGGCAAATACTATTCCTTACTTCCTCCTTCCTTTTCTTTGAAATCAATCTCATCAGAATAAATTTTGAATTGAACCATCTTTTGCCTGATCTTTTTAATTAGTTCAAACTTTACCCCTTCAAATTCCACAACTTCATTTATACCTAATATTTTCCCGGATCTTTCTGCAATAAATCCTGCAATTGTATTATACTCTTCAGATTCGGGCAAAGTTATATTAAAGGTTTCATTAAAATCATCAATTTGCATAGAGCCTAATACAAAGTAGTTATTATCAGGAAACTTATAATATTCCTTTTGTCCAATAATCGAATCGTTTTTAATCTCACCAACGATTTCTTCAAGGATATCCTCAATAGTAATTACTCCTTCAGTTCCTCCATATTCATCAGATACTATTGCCAGTCTTTCACCACGTTTCTGCATTTCACCTAGTATTTCTGAGATCAATTTTGTCTCCGGTATAAAATAGGCTGGTCTAATAAGTTTCTTAATTGATGTTATCGAATCTGATTCCAGCAGTAAACGAATAACATCTTTGCTGTGAAGAATCCCGATTATATGATCGAGTGAATCTTCATAGACCGGGATAAGGGTGTGTCCCTTCAAAATAATTTTGCGTAGCAGCTCTTCACTTCTTTCATTAATATCTACAGCTATCATTTCAGTACGCGGAACCATTACTTCTTTCGCTCTTAAATCATTAAACTCTATAATATTTTTTATTATTTCCTCTTCTTTTTCATCAATTGCACCTGATTTTACTCCATCAGAAATAATATCCAGAATTTCATCTTCGGATGGTTTTGTCTGCGAAAAATTTGTTCTTTCCTTAAAAGGCAAAAGAATAAAATTGCTAACCGAGTTCAATAAATTCGTTGGTAAAATGAAAAGTTTAGATAGCGGAATTAGAATTTTAATGAAATATCTTCCTAATAAATCTGAGTATTTAAAACCCAGGGCTTTAGGTATAAGAAAACTGAACACCGTAAGAATTGAAGCAATGAATAAAATAGTTAGTATAAATGAAAGTATTAACGAGACAGGATAATTATAAAATCCTATATGTGGTTCAATGATAGCCGGGTTAATTAATTTTGCACATATGAGGAATCCAGCTACGACTGAGCATATTAGAAATGTAATTGACATTAAATGAATGGTACCATAGTAGGGCTCAGGGTTTTTACGCACTTTTGAAAACAACTGCCAGATGTTATCACCTTTTTCTTTCAATTCTTCAATCTTATTTTCCCCGAAAGAAGAAAGTGCAATCTCAGCTGCCGTAATGAATGCAGTAAGAAAAATGGAAAAAACAAAAATGACAATTTCAACCAATAGCAGGTTCATTTACATAAAATAATTACTTACTAAATATTTTAACATCTTAAAAATAATAAACGTTTATAAATAAAATATGGTAATTGAATTGTAAATTCTATTTGAGTAAAATTAGATGTTAAAAAATGAACCTTTCGGAGTAATGATGATTCCTAAAATTATCAAAGTAAGAGAGAAAAAATTCCTCGAAGTAATCTGGGAAGATGAAAGTACTACCAGTTTATCTTTAAAGTACCTTAGAGATGAATGTCCCTGCGCAACTTGTAAGGGTGAAACAGTTCTACTAAAAACTTACCGCCCACCCGCTAAAAAAATGATAACACCGGAAATGTATATGATTGGTAAAATTGAAACAGTCGGCGAATATGCAATACAGATAACCTGGAAG